>CAYZUW010000015.1:0-25269 GCA_964481325.1 uncultured Saprospiraceae bacterium | reverse complement strand
GAGCAGACTCGTAACTCATAATTTTTTTAAAGTATATTTGTAGTCCAGAAAAATCATTTCATGAATAAATATACTTCTCCTCTTTTAGGTCTATTAGCTGTTCTTTTAATATACAGCTGTGTCCCTGTAACTGAGGAAGTTATAACAGATGTGGACTTAAGTCCAACGGATAAAGAATTGCAGGGTATTTTTGACTTTCAGGATCGAGCAGCGTCCGATAGTTTGTATACTTATTTGAACCATGCAAATCCAAGCTACAGATACGCAAGTGCTATGGCCTTTGCTTCAATTAGGGATAGTAATGCCCTTTCAAACTTGAACCCATTGCTGCAAGATAATAATCAAGACGTTAGATGTGCAGCGGCATATGCCATAGGTCAGATAGGTCATAAAAGTGGTGTAGCATTATTGATCAATAATTTTGAACGTAGTGATTCTCTTAAAGAATGGACCAGATACAATCAAACAGTATTAGAGGCGGTAGGTAAATGTGGGACCAAAAAAGAGTTAGAATTCATCAGTTCCATTTCATCTTATGGAGTGACAGATACATTATTGCTAGTTGGTCAAGCGCAAAGCTTGTATCGTTTTGGACTTAGAGGCATGACCAATCCAAAAGGGACACAACGGATGGTAGACTTGCTGGATAATGCAAAGACACCCCCTGAAGCCATGATGTATGCTGCCCAATATCTATCTCGAGCAAAGTATCCAATTTTAAATGAGCAAAATCAACAAGCGTTAATCCGCAGAATAAATAATACGGAATCTATCGATGTCAAAGCGGCATTAGCCATCACACTGGGGAAATCTAAATCTCCAATAGCTCAAGATGAACTTATGGGATTATTTCAACGTGAAAGCAACACGCTTGTGAAATGTAATATCCTTCGTGCTTTAAAAAACTTTCCTTATGCGAGTGTGCAGTCTGCGGCATTTAAAGCACTTAGAAGTAAAGATGTACAATTGGCTCAAACGGCAGCTGATTTTTTCCACACCAATGGAGAGGGATCAGATGGATCGGTATATTATCAAATGTCGAATGACAGTTTAAATTCGATTGTAGGACTTAGTCTTTTGAAAGCAGCCAATAAACATATTTCCCCTATATACGAAGCTCAAAATTTATTGATTAACAATAAGCTCAAACGAATATTTAGGGACACTACCAACAGTGTGACTGGCAGAGCCTATGCTTTGAAAGCACTGGCGGAATATGGATGGAACTACAAATACATTTATAGAAACGGCTATACTAGTCACGAGCCTGTTATCAGAACGGCCACTTTAGAAGCTTTGCAGTCCATGCTTCAGAATCCTAACTTTGACAGAAATTTTGGACTTGGGAGAAAGCAAGTTAAAAAAGAAATAAGCCAATATATTGCTTCTGCCATCAATGGAAGTGATCCTGCCATGAAAGCTGTAGCGGCGAATATACTTGCAGATAGCACACTCAATTTTAAAGAACTATACGAAAATAGTAGTTTTCTCCATGTAGCTAAGAGGAATCTGAATTTACCGCAAGAAACCGAAACATTATACGCATTACAGAGTGCTATAAATACTTTTGATGGTACAGACACAAAATTACCCGTGCCAGACTACAATCATCCAATTGACTGGTCTTTGTTTGAGACCTTGCCTGAAAATCCTCAGGTTAGAATAGAAACTAAGAAAGGAGACATTGTTTTGGAATTATATCCATTGGATGCTCCAGGAAGTGTTGTTAGCTTTCTCCAATTGGTCAAAGAAGGTTTCTATGATGGTAAAAACTTTCACAGAATGGTGCCGAATTTTGTTATTCAAGGAGGATGCCCTAGGGGAGATGGATATGGCGGCTTAGACTTCTCTTTACGAAGTGAAGTGAGTCAAAAGTACTACAATAAGGGTGGATATTTAGGTATGGCATCCGCTGGACCAGACACTGAAGGGGTACAATGGTTTATTACTCATGGTGCTACACCTCATTTAGACGGAAGATATACTATCTTTGGGCAAGTAAATAATGGAATGGATGTGGTTCAGAACATACAAGCTGGAGACATTATAGAAACAGTAAAAATTTTAAATTAAGATGAGTACGACACAAGAAAGCATTAAAGAAACACCGATAACTAGTAGACATGTAGAATTGGGTGCCAAAATGGCCTCTTTTTCTGGGTACAACATGCCTATCTCTTATACTAGTATAAATGAAGAGCACCAGGCAGTAAGAGAAAATATCGGCGTATTTGATGTGTCTCACATGGGAGAGTTTATTGTACGTGGCGCGGATGCGTTGGCATTTTTGCAGAAAATAACCACCAACGATGTTTCGAAATTGGAAATTGGAGAGATACAATACTCTTGTATGCCGAATCTTGAAGGAGGTATTATGGATGACTTGCTTGTTTATCGTTTATCTGAAGAGAACTGCTCAGCTGGAGAACGTGCCTATATGATGGTTGTCAATGCAGGCAACATCGCAAAGAATTGGGCTTGGGTGTCTGAACAAAACAATCATGATATCCACATTCTTAACATCTCTGATCGTACAGGCTTGCTAGCTGTGCAAGGACCTAATGCGACAAAGTTTCTGCAAGAGATGACGGATGTTGATTTATCAAAAATTAAATATTATAATTTTGTTAGAGGAGATTTTGCCGGCATGAGCAATGTGATTATCTCTGCCACAGGGTATACTGGTTCTGGTGGATTTGAAATATATGTCAACTCTGATCAGCTTCCTACACTTTGGGATTCCATGATGAGGCTTGGAAAAAATCACGGTCTAGTTCCATGTGGTTTAGGTGCAAGAGATACCTTGAGATTAGAAATGGGTTACTGTCTATATGGCAACGACATAGATGAAAAAACATCTCCTATCGAAGCAGGCTTGAGCTGGATCACAAAACTAAAAAAAGGAGAATTTAACTCTAGTGAAATTTTTGCGAAACAAAAAGCAGATGGCCCAAAAAGAAAGCTTATGGCTTTTATCATGGAAGATCGCCGAATTCCAAGAAAAGGATATAAAATAGAAAATGACAAAGGACAAAAAATAGGCGTAGTTACGTCTGGTACCATGTCACCAAGTTTAAATATTCCAATAGGAATGGGATACATCGACACCAAACATGCAGTGTTGAATACGCCAATTTTTGTAAATACCGGAAAAAAGCAACTCGCTGGAGAGCTGGTTAAAGCTCCTTTTCTAAAAATATAGAACAATTACGCGCGAATCGTGTAAACATACTTTGCTGTGTTTAGTTTATAAAGTATAAATAGGGGGTATGGATTTTTCAGAAGGCAAGGACAAATTTATTCATTCATGGGGTACTCTTGGGTCTAACTGGGGGATAAATCGCACTATGGCGCAAATCCATGCGTTGTTGCTTATCGAACCATCTGCCCTCAATGCGGAACAAATTAGAGATGAACTCCAAATCTCTATGGGAAATGCGAATATGAATTTGCGTGCCTTGATCGATTGGGGTTTAGTATATAAAGAAATCAAAACAGGAGAAAGAAAGGATTTTTTTATTGCAGAGAAAGATATGTTGGAAATTGTCAAAAAAATCATCCAACAGCGCAAGAAAAAAGAACTTGAACCTCTAACCAAGATCTTAGACGAATTGTCTGAAGTACAAGCAGAAGACCAGCAATCCGCTGAGTTTGTGAAAGTAATGAATGAGATAAAATTATTTTCGAGTAAAACAGACTCTCTTTTGGAGCGTATTTCAAAATCTGATGGTAATTGGCTATTTGGTACCTTCCTAGGATTAATCAAATAAGACAAATCTGCAACTCTATTGCATTATGAAGTAATAGCCCACCTTATTCTTTTAATTTCTCTGTTTTAAAATGTAATTTTCGTGTTTGTAATACCTTCTGTCTCCAGGTAGAAGGTGATAAAATTTATAGTTAAATATTACAATTCATGCTAATTCGTCCATTTAGAGCAGTATTACCTAATATGAAGTTCGTCGCTTCTCCGAAAGCTTTTTTCTCTTCAGTAAGAGTTAAATATTCTGATTACAAAAGAGGCAATTTTTTTAAAAAGGCAGCAAAGGAAGCCATCTATGTTTTACAAATAGAGCGTGATGAAGAGATTCATGAAGGCATTATTACTTGTGCACATATAGACGAATTTACATCTCAAAGAATAAAAAAACACGAAAACACCATAAGCTCTAAAGAACAACAGCAAATAGACCTCCTACTGAAGCGGGGAGCTGGTGTAAAACCAGTGCTTGTATTTCACAAAGAGGTAAAAAAAATAAGCACATGGATTAAGGAGGTTATTGCGAGGAGGAAATTATTAGAAATTAAATTTAGCGAAAAAGAGATTCACCGTGTTTGGAGAGTAACTGACCCTGACGATATTGCAAATATTTGCAAATTATTTAAAAAATATGTGCCTGAAGGGTATATCGCCGATGGTCACCACCGTTCTGCATCTACTGCATTGATGTCAGCTAATCACGAAAATGAAAAGGTCAACCCGTATGAATATTTAATGACTTCCTTTTTCCCATCATCACACCTCAAAATTTACGATTTCAATCGAATCGTAAATGCCTTACAGGACATGTCACCTGTAAAGTTCATGGTACATCTTTCTAAGTATTGTGATATAACTGTTCTAGATAGGTTTAGAAAACCAAATGAAAAGTTTGAAATAATCATGTATCTCGGTAGAGAATGGTATTGCTTGAGATGGAAAAAAAATCTACTACGGAGTAAAAAGGAAGTATTACTCGATGCAAACCTAATGAATAAGTATATTTTTAGTGAGATTTTAAATTTCGAGGATATTAGAACCGATACGCGTATCAAATATATCGAAGGAGTCAAATCTATGCTCACTTTTAGAAATCAATGTAACAAAATTGAAAACGGAATTGGTTTTATACTATATCCTGTTGATATAAAAGACTTGATTGAGATCGCTGACAACGGAAAAATAATGCCTCCCAAATCAACATGGTTTGAACCAAGGATGAAAAATGGCATTATTGTACAAGAATTTTAATTACCAAATAAATTATTTTCATGCGTTATATTACTGCTGATTATATTCACGATGGCAAAGGCAAAGTCCTTATCGATAAGGTTCTGGTTTTGGATACTAGTGGCAAAATTATAGACATTAAATCAGTTGATACTTTGGATAGCGGTAAAGTTGAAAAGTACAATGGCAGTCTTATTCCGGGCTTGATAAATACGCATTGTCATCTTGAGCTTTCTCACATGAAAGGAAAAGTTCCTACAGGTACTAGTCTTATTCCTTTTATATCTAGTGTAGTTTCCTTTAGAGAATCTCCTCAAGAAGAAATAAATCAAGCTATTGCTGAAGCAGACCAATATATGTTTGAGAATGGTATTGTTGCCGTTGGTGACATTTCCAATAAATTGGATACTAGGGATCAAAAAGAAAAGAGTAAAATTAATTATTACACTTTCGTCGAGATGTTTGATTTTCTACAAGATGAGTGGTCTCAAAAAGAATTTGACAAATATCACGAAGTATTCCAAGGTCAGGCGAGAAGCGGAGGAAATAAAGTGAGCTGCGTACCACATGCACCGTACACAGTATCTAAATCTTTATTTCAAAAAATAAATCAAGCCAATACAAACGCCTGTACAGTAAGTATACATAACCAGGAAACACCTCCCGAGAATGAACTTTTCATTTCTGGAAAAGGCAGCTTTTTAGACTTTTACAAGGGTTTCGGTATTCCCTTGGACAAATTCAATTTGACAGGAAAGCCGAGTATACAGTACGCTATTGAGAATATGGATCCTACGCAAAAGACGCTTTTTGTACACAATACTTTGACAACAGCAAAGGATATTTCTTTCGCGCAAAACTGGAGTGATAGTGTATATTGGGCCACTTGCCCTAACGCAAACTTATATATAGAAAACAGATTGCCTAACTATCAATTATTTATAGATAGTAAAGCTAGAATGACTATTGGTACAGACAGTCTTACTTCAAACTGGCAGCTTTCGGTATTAGAAGAAATGATAACCATAAGCAAGTATCAATCTTACATAGATTTTAATACGCTTCTCCAATGGGCGACCATTAATGGTGCTGAGGCCTTAGGTATGGATGATGAACTAGGTTCCATAGAAATAGGCAAGACGCCAGGCATAAATCTTTTAGAGGTAAATACAATCAAAAAAGATGAATTAGTTTTTCAACTTAATTCATCTTCATTGATTAAACGGATAGTTTAAAATTATTTTGCTATCAATATTCTATGCGATATCGGATTATATTTTTCTTTGAAACTAATCTTGGTAAAGTAAAACCCATTTGTTAGGCCATTCAGGTTAATAGTGCTTTTAATATTTGATGATGAAGCACCAGAATAAACAAGCTGACCTACCTGGTTAAAAATCTCCACGGTGTGCTCTGTAGCTAGGTCATTCGGAAGTTCAATGTTTAGTTCATCTTGAACTGGGTTTGGGTATATCTTAGCACTTGTCGTAAACAGATCTTCGCTGCTTGTTGCCACACGACTACAAACCTGCTCCTTGTTCCACACAAAAAGATTATTTAACATAAGATTCAAATCATCTGCAAATATAGGCTCTTCAAAAATATTAGAATGGCCTCCGCCTTCAAAGGTAAAAAGTTCATTTTCTAATCCGAGTTCATTATATCTCTCCATAATATTATAAGAACCATTAGAGGTTAGTATTCCACCAGTTATGCCAAACATATAAGGAACTGTTCCATCCATATCACCATGCGCACTATAAATAGGTGCACTATTTTCATCAATGAAATCTACATCGTAAATCGATCCTGATAGATTAAGAATAGATAGCACATCATCGCTAAATTCAAGATTTGAACCCAAATTGTCTATTCCGCCCTGTGCTTGTAAGGCATTGTCTATAAACTCAGGGAATACATCCGATCCATCTAGCATCCCTTGATGGCATGCAACAATAGCCCCCGCAGAATAGCCACCTATTGAAATTACATCTGGGTTTACTCTAAAATCATTATCATTTAGACCATCTTCATTAAAATATCTTATAGCCGTTCGCATATCTCCAACAGCAGAAACAACTACATCGATTAAGTCCAATGAATCTGGAAAGCCCATTGCCAATGGCCACAATGTATATTCAATAGATGCAGCCACGTATCCACGTTCTGCTAAAGCAGTACATGTACTGACCATGATTGGATTTCTTCTTGTACCAAACGTAAAACTTCCACCATGTGCCAATATTACAACTGGTCTTTGTTCGAGATCATCTCCAACTGGTTCATAGACATCCATCAAAAGATCGAATTCACTTCCAGCTACAGATGTTCCTACACCATACACAACACTTTCCGTCACTTGTACTTCTGGAAAAATGGGGTCTACTAGACGCCCGTCATCACATGCTGGGTCATCTATCTGTGCTAAAAGTGGAAATACTACTATTGTTGCAGCAAAAATTAAAAGTATATGTCTTATGATAATCAATGATTTTAAATATTAATAAATATTAAAAGGAAAGACCTATTCCTAGTCTTCCATTAGAGCTATAATTTTCATTTGAAATTACATTAATTATATTATCTGTACTACCAAATAAGATTAATGGGCCTAATTTAGTGGAAAATTGTAGTCCTAAGTTACTAAAATTGTCTTTTCGATAACTATAATTGATCCCTAGTAATAAATTATTACTAAAATAATATTGGCCATTTAATCCTGCAGCGGCTTCCCCATCTCCCAAATCATTGAAATAAATTAATGCACCTACAGATAGCTTACTATTGACTTTATACTGTCCCGCTATATACAACTGAGTATTCAGATTCGTTTCGGCCGTAGTAGAAGTTCGGTTAAATTCAAAAACTTCTTCTAATGTGTCTAGTTTAATTTCGAATTCAACGCTATCATTCAATAGAAATTCATCTAAATCTACACCGTCAAAAGTAAAATTTCCTTGGCTTTGAAATCTTTGGGTTTCTTCATTCCAATTTATAGACCCAAGGTCCAATATACTTGCAGACAAACGCAGTTTTTCACTTACATTGAAAGATGCACCAAAGTCAAACGCGATGCCGTCATTTACAGAGAAAAAATTGTCTGTCAAATCTCCTCTAAAGGTAAAGTCTGTCACACGCTCTATATTGACGGTATTAAATGTATTAAGAACGTAATCAGTATCAAAAGTTAGTTGAAATATATCTTCATCCGTAAAAAGTGAAGCCTCCGTTTGTTCTGTTTGCAGGTAGCCTATACCGCTTAGGTATTTCACTCTTGCTCCAAGTGCAAAAGCACCGAACTGCTTGGAAAGCCCAAGGCTATATTCATGATAAGCATTAAAATCTATGGCTGGGGCAAAATCAACAGTCTCTCCAATAAATTGGGCATTACCTTGAAAAATCAGTTGAACTAATTCTCTAGGATAGTTTATTGTTGAATTGAGTCGAATGTTATGCTTAAGGTCTATTTGGAAAGAATTTAATTTAACAGCAATTCCTATTGAATTCACCCTTAGATTATTTTCCAGTAAATTATTATTTTCTAATTGAGGAATAACATTGTTGAAGTCGAGTGTATTGGTTCCGTTATTGTCGGTGATAATATCCGATAAAGTTATTCGATTGTTGTGATGATTTTCAACATAAATACCAGGCAAGTAGACTTCAATTTTTCCTTTTAGGGTATCCGTTAGATTTAATTCTCTTGCTGCCCAAGTACCATCCAAAAAATAGCTACCTATTTCATTTTGTGCATTAACATTAGTGAACATGGCCATAACAAAAAGCGTGGCGCAAACACATTTATAGACTTGGATCATACTTAATTTCAATTAGCTACCTCTAATTTAAGGCCCATCCTAGATTTAACACTCTGATTCGCATTAAATTTTACTAATTGGGGAACAGTAGAATTGGTAGTGCTAAATTCCGTTCGTAATAATATATTTTTTGCATTCCTGATTTTTTCAAATCGATCAGAATCAAAACTATCAATTGTTTCTTTAATGGCCACACCATTGACCACTCCATTTTCGTCTACAGGAGCGGCTCCGATAAAATCATTACCGCCATCAGGATTTAAAATTTCTAAAATATTGAAATTTTCGTCAGCAAAGGCAATCTCAATTTCAAGTCCTAAAGGAATTTCACTTTCGGTGATCAATTTAAACTCAGCAGCTTTCACATTCTCAATATTAGTCAAATCGATATCAAAAGTATCTCTAAAGGCAAAACCAAAAGTATACCCATTGAGTGGCAATTCCACTTCCAACTGTACTTCTATAAAACTACTATCTGTCATAAAACCTCTTCCACTCTGATCATCACCCGGATTAGGTTCTCCGTCTATCTCGTATTCTACAGCAGCAGGGCCTACAGCGAGTATATCTATGATATTACTATTACTTCTATCGAAAGTGAATTCAGTGCGGACAGTCTCCCCTATTTGATCTAAACCGGGAAAATTTACTTCTACCCCTTCATTTATAGCCTCAGATTCTAAACTCAGCCTCTCGCCCCCAATTCCGATAATATCAAATCCAAAAAAGGTCGCATCTAAAGGAAAGCCAAAGGAATTAAAAGCAGTCAATGTTATCTGTGGATCTTCAAAATTAACAACTCCTTGCTCCCAATTGTCAAAAAAGTCAATTTCGATGGTATCTCTGCCTATGTCATATATATCGTTACCTAGGAATCCTTCAGCGTATGAATATTCCAAATTAGTGAGTATCATCCCAAAAGAAGGTAAAACAATTTTACTTCCATCAGGTAAAATAGCATCATACTTTACTGTTATAAGTGTGTCTCCACCTTGAATTTGGTATCCCGCAAGATTGTCTCCAATTATACCGCCTGAAACTGGCAAATCGCCATCAAATGTGGATGTAAAAGAGTTTGTATACGATTGACCATCTTTTACAAACTGGGGAATAGAGACATTGACTATTAAGTCTTCTGGAATGTCTGAAGAATATTGAAGGCTCAACTGACCTGTTTTCAGATCTAAGAATTCAATTTCTATACTTCCTGGTATATCAAAGTCTTCATTTGATATTACAAAAACAGTATCTGTAATTTCTATGGGTAAAAATTGAGCTGTAAAATCAAAGATGTCGCTAGCACCTCTCTCGAGAATAGATCCTCGGTAGTTCAAAGTTAATTGACCGTCTGTATCTACCCTCAGTTCTGTATTATCTGCTCTATTAGCAATTATATCATTGAGAGATAAATCAGAAGTGAATAAGGGAATCGCATATTCTGCGTTGAATTCTCCAAGTTCTAATTCATCGAAATCAGTGCATCCAAATAGATACAAACATGATAGAAATGTCAATAAAATGGAGTGCTTAGAGTACTTCATACAATATATTAAACGATTGTTTTGCCAATTGTGCATCACAAAAATCACATTATTTGACCAAATAATGCATAAATTACACAATTTTAGCCTAAAACTTAAGCACTTAATGTGATTTCATTGCCCAAATTAGGGATTTGGACATCTTTAAAGTCATGTTGGAACAAAAGATACTTAAATGCCTGTTGAGACTCGTAATTCCCATGCACAAGGAACATTTTATTTAGATCTGCTTTTTGATTCTCAATAAATTTCAAAATCTCATTTTTATCAGCATGTGCAGAAAAAGAATCCATTATTTTTATGTCCATATTAACAGACATTTCTTGACCGAAAAGCTTGATTTCTTTATCTCCTGCTCTGAGTTTTCCTCCAGGTGTATGCGGTGAGCAGTATCCTACAATCAGAAGTGTATTTTTAGGATCTTCGATATTGTTATACAAATGATGCTTTACCCGCCCTGCATTCATCATTCCTGAAGAACTCACTATAATACATGGATCATTCGAAGTATTAAGTTTTTTAGACTCTTCCACTTTCCTAATATACTTCAAATCTGCAAAACCAAATGGATTTTCATCAGTAAGTAAATACTCATACAACTCATTATCATAACACTCTGGATGCCCCGCAAATACTTGCGTAGCGTTTATAGCTAAAGGACTATCTACGTATACCGGAATTCTAGGCAAGAGTCCCTCTGTAGCCATTTGGTCCATCATGTAGACAATCTCCTGAGTACGACCAACACTAAAGGCGGGGATAATCAATTTACCCTTCTTATCGACACAAGCGGTCTTAATAATATCCAGTAGGTTGTCTTTTTCATCTGGCCTACCAATGTGCTCTTTGTTACCATAGGTGGATTCACAAATAAGAAAATCAACCTCAGGCATTGGCTTTGGATCACGCAGTATCGGGCGATTTGGTCTCCCGATATCTCCAGTAAATCCAATCGTTCTGGTCTTACCATTTTCTTTAATACGCAAAGTAACACTAGCACTACCTATGATATGTCCAGCGTCTCTAAATAGTATTTCAACATCCTTACTAATTGGGAACCAACGCTCATAGCTATAGGTAACGAACTTTTCCATCGCTGGAGTAACATCATCCGTTGTATACAATGGAACTGCAAAGTCTTCAGACTTTACATTTTTCTTCTTCTTCCTTAAATTTTTGTTCGCATACTCTGCTTCTCTTTCTTGTATTTTAGCACTATCTAAGAGCATAACTGCACAAAGACTTCGCGTAGCGTGTGTGGAGTGAATACAGCCCGTAAACCCATCTTTAACAAATTTCGGTATTCTTCCAGAATGATCGATATGCGCATGCGACAAAATCATACAGTCAATTTCAGCTGGGTCAAAAAACCATTTCGAGTTAATTTCATCCATTTCCTTGTGTCGCCCTTGAAAAAGTCCACAATCCAATAAAATTTTATACCCGTTTTCTAACTGAATCAAATGGCAACTTCCAGTTACCTCACGTGCAGCACCACAAAATCGAATCTTCATGTTTTTTTTGTAAAACTACACATTTGAGGGATAATAATAAAAATGCAGATTTATATTAAGTAAAGGTTCAGTAATTTTTGGTAAACAAATGATTGCCAAGCGATTATAAAGCTCAAATAGATTCTTATAACATACTGGTTGTCACCGATTTAAAATCAATCATCGAATCATAGGTTAAAAATACCAAGGGGTTAAGACGAGGCCAGTGCGTGATTCAATTATTTGATAATGTTTTTACCAGCCTATAATAGATCAATCGATATTGCTATATACAGTTAAGTTTTTGATTTAAATCCCACTTTGCAATTCTATATAATTCAACATTTAGACTTAAGACAACAAGTTATCTTAAAATATCAGCATAAAAAAAAGGGTTCTCGTCTGACAACAAGAACCCTGATTATTATTTTTAAAAATCTCTAATATTAATTTCTTCCTCTTCTTGTATCAATTCTTTCTGGCCCCTTGTTTCCATACTCTACCCTTACATTTTCACTGATACTTACTACTTTTAATTCCGTTCTACGATTGTACTGATGTTCTTCTTCTGAACAATTAACTCCATCTACACATCCATTTCTTGGTTGATTTTCACCCATACCTAGTGTTGTGATTCTACTTGGAGCTACACCTCTAGAAACCATAAACCTTTTAGCAGATTCTGCACGGCTATTAGATAATTTTTGATTATACGTATTACCACCTCGTGAATCAGTGTGAGAGATTAATTGGATATTAATAGATGGATACGATTGCATTATTCTAACTGCTTCTTCTAATTCTCTTGCTGCTCCCGTACGTATCGCAGATTTATTGAAATCATAGTAAATCTTCTCAAATACAATTACAGTTCCTACTGGGAAAGGAGTAGTGTTTCTTGTAGTAGCTACTGGCGCAATTGGAGTCAAATTAAGCACAGTGTTCAAGCCAGAAGCTCCAGGCGTTATATTTAAACTACTATTACCTGGATTAAATCCAGACTTTTCCCCGATAAAGGTATAGTTGCAATTAGGTGGTAAACAAGCGTCAAAATTACCATTACCGTCTGTCTGTATAAACTCTTCTTTTCCTCCGCAACTACTAGTCATTCTTACGACTGCATTAGCAATGCCGGCTCCTGTTGATGCGTTTTTAACTTGTCCTGTCACTTGTGCACAACGTTCTTTAGATAAAGGTACTTCCACAATTTGTTCTCCTTCTTTACCTACAGTAGAATAGGTAAGTTCATTACTCGTATATCCATCCTTCGTAACAAAGAAGATATAACTTTTTCCTGATTGCATATCGAAAGGAGACTCGCCATCGGGATTTGATAGCATATCCGGAGATCCTAAATCTGCGGTATTCTTTCTAATCAACTTTAATGTTAAATCTTGACTTCCCGCTCGATCTGGCATGACAACTACATCATACAATTCTCCTCCTGATACTAGCCCATCTCTAGTGTTTTCAAAAACTCGAATTTCTGCTCCTTCTATTCTATCTTTTGTTTCTTCATCATACACTCTGATGATAGAACTTAATACTTTAGGTGCAGCAATAAATCCATTGAACATATAGATATCATCTCGACCTGCTCCTCCTGGTCTAGCAGAAGTAAGATATCCTCTATCGCCCTCAGCGTTTAGAATCAATCCAAAATCATCTTCTTTACTATTCATAGGTTCACCAAGATTTTCAACGGTTCCCATAGTTTTGGATCCATCTACAGCCACTCTGAAAATATCATATCCACCCATTCCTTTATGTCCCATAGAAGCAAAAAACAAAGTCCCACTCTCATGTATAAATGGAAAAGCGTCGTTCTTGTCTGTATTAATTTCGGGTCCCATATTTACTGGATCACTCCACTCATCTCCGACTTTATTCACCACATATATATCCGTCCCTCCTCTAGATCCAGGCATATTCGATGTAAAATACATTCTGTCTCCATTTGGAGAAAGTGTAGGATGCATCACATCATATTCCTTATTGGATATAGATAACTTCG
This sequence comes from uncultured Saprospiraceae bacterium, assembly GCA_964481325.1. GTDB lineage: Bacteria > Bacteroidota > Bacteroidia > Chitinophagales > Saprospiraceae > JALZVN01. The sequence goes on along the minus strand of CAYZUW010000015.1, from coordinate 11,413 downwards.
TAGGGACTTCCCAATCAAAGAAAGTCTTTTTTGATTCATAAACTTGCATTCTTATTAAACCAGCATCATCCGCCTTTGTAGAATTTCTTTTCAAGTTGTTTCTAGAGAAATACATCTGATCAAAGGTTCTGTTGAATGTTACAGGTCCTTCGTGCACTCTCGTATTCATTTGAAATGAAAAATCTTCTGCTTCTGTAGGCATTCCAAGTCCGTCAAATTCTGTGAAATACATTTCAAAAAATGTTTCCCCAATTTTATCATCCTTTGGTCCGGCTTTGGTAGGAGCGGTAATAAAAATCAATCCATTCTGGTAAAAAGACGGAGAAAACTCTAAGTATTCCGTGTTAATCTCAGCACAATTAATTAATTCAATCTGACTTAAGTCAGCAGTAGATTGCGCATTCCCATTAGTAATAAACATACTAACAAAAAACAACAGGGTAAGAATTCTATATAACGATTTCATATGATGAAAATGTTTGTAAGTCGATTTGTATTACTTTATACTATTCTAGAAAAATCTAGGATTAGCAAATTCTTCTCCTTCTGATGATTCAAAACAATATCTTAGTACAATTTCGAGAGAACCATCAGTCGCTGTATTAATTTCGGACAAAGTGAAATCCCATGACAAGCCAGCATAGATATGATTTGTAAATTGCGCTCCTAGCAATAGGTCTAAAGATTCCCCAAAGTTCTCCTCATCTCCACCAAAACGATATGTTCCTCCTACTGTCCATTTATCTTGAATAATTAAACTGACATTAAAATCAACATCTAATGGTGAATTATCTGCATATTTAACTAAGCCTTGTGGTAATAATTCCAAATTTTCACTAAGCCCAATTTTATATCCTGCCATGAAATACGCATGCTGAACCTCTTCGCCAATAACATCATCAATATCCTCTAGGTCAATCTCATTATTCAACAATCTAGGAACAGAAGCACCTATGAAAAAATCTGACGTATTATAGTATAAACCAAATCCAAAATCTGGAACAAATTTAGATACTTGACCTTGTGGTATAGATCCATCACCAGCTATAGGTAATGTACTTCTGATAGCAGGGTCTGAAAAATCATTTGAAAAGTTTCTAATTGACGCTTGAGCTCCAATTCCTAAAAAACCGTTTCCTACTGGAATTCTATAGGAATATATCGCATCAAAGGTTATATACTCAGTAATTCCAACAGCGTTTCTGTATAAATTAGCACCAACACCGACTCTATCATTATTCAATGACATATCGTAACTCAACTGTTGAGTTTGAGGAGCTTTATCGAAACCGACCCATTGATTTCTGTATATACCGGTTAGGCAAGGAGAAAAATTTGAACCCGCATAGGCAGGGTTAATTGCTAATTTTGCATTCATCCATTGCGTGTACTGATGTTCTTGCTGTGCTGAGAGACCAAGAAAGCATACTACACAAACTAGAGAAAATATTATTTTTTTCATTCTATATGATTTTCTAATAAGAAAATATTTATGAAGCAAGGGCAATGCCCCTGCTTCATCATTTTTATTATCGTTCAAGGACTAAGAATCCAGTCATTGGTTCCGTTCCATCATTCAAGTTAATAACATAGAAGTAAGTACCTACGGGTAAGTCATCACCGTTATAAGTACCTCTCCAGTCGTTGTTATAAGGTTGTTCATTGAATACTTCATCTCCCCATTGGTTATAAATTATAACCTGGTTGTCTGGGAATTTAGAAGATTCGAATAAACACGATATAACAAATTCATCATTGTAATCATCTCCATTAGGCGTAAATATTGTTGGAGGTATACATTCTGGTGCAGCTAGTACTACGACACTTGCAACAGCAGTAGCACACACATCTGGACAAATCACACTACAAACTTCATAAGTAAATTCATCAGGTGTTTCTGAAAATGAATTAGAAACATAATCAAACATACCATTTCCAAGATCTACAAGCGTACCTAATAAAGGTTCTTCAATTACCTCGATGGTAAAACCTGGAGGCAATGCATCGTTTAGTGTTACATCTAAGGTAGTCACCACACCAAACTCAGAAGTAAAGAAGTCATCAATAGCATCAGAGCCTTCTTCGAAATCTACAAATACTGTATCTGCCGTCACACCACATTCATTACAATCTAAAGTCCATACAAGGGCATTGATACCAGGAGTAAGATTAAAGACTGTAGAGTTTGGATCTCCAGGGTTTGTAAATATTACATTATTACCTGGGTCGATAGCACTCCATGTACCTTGACAATCATCTTGTTCGATTGCATTCAACAGGATATCGTCTCCACAATCTTGGAAATCGTTTCCAGCAAAAGCTACACTAGCTGCAGTTGCTACTACAACTTGTACTTCTTGACAACTAAAATCAGGTCCACATCCTTGATTACCTAGGCACCAAGTAAACGAATATGTATTCCCAGGGCTTAATCCTGTTACTAGTGTATTAGGGTCAGTCGGATCTACAATATCCACGCCTACTACATCTTGAGCAGTTGGTTGTGTCCAAATTCCTGAATTTCCTGTGATAGGTGCTACCGCTTCTAAGTTGAATTCTGTCACATTACATAATGCATATGGTCCTCCACCATCAGCAATTTGATTTTCAGTATTGATAACTATAACTACATCATCAAAAGAGTAATTTGTACAACCTCCATTAGAAAGTTCCCATCTGAAGATATAACTTCCTTCAACTAAATTACTCACGACTGTATTTTCGTCTTGAGCATTTACTATTACTGGAGTAGACCCTACTGGACTACCCTGTAATGACCATGCTCCTGAACCTATACCTGGCGCAATCGCATTCAAGAAGATTGAACTTTGATTACAAATATTCTGATCATCACCTGCGAATGCTACTTCGTTTGGTATTGTATTAAACTCTACCGTAGCTGGCACTGGTAATGCAGATGTACATCCATTTATATTTGCAATCACAGTGAAGTTAACTACAAAGTTATCTCCAAGACCTACATAACTACTAAAGTCATTAATTACTAAAAATGGAGTCAATCCTGTAGAACCTAAACTAGTACCTCCATTTACATCATCAAACCATTCATAAGTTGCTCCTGCCACTCCTGTTCCTGCAGCTATTGAAAGGGTTAATTCTGGTGCTGTATCATCTAAACAAATAGGTCCGTCTGATACTATAGATGGTGTAGCTGGTGAATCTTGAACATTTAATACATACGCCTCTGAAAGTATAGATTCACAACCGTTCAGCGTACAAGTAATAAAATACTCTCCTTGATTCGAGTCGTCCACATCAAAGATGGTCACTGGCATACTTGTCGCATTGAAATTGCCAGGCCCAGTCCACATATAGTCTGCATTTGGATCAGGATCAGTTATTGTCAATACAACATCTTGTCCTTCACAAGCCATCATTGGTCCAACAATAACTGGCTGTTCTGGTCTGTCCGTAACATCTATCGTTATTGTTCCAGATACATTGGATATACATCCTGACACATCAACAGTTAAGGAGTAAGAACCTGCATCTGCCGCCGTAGCTGGATCGATAATTAATGTTGGTACATTTGTAACAGTATCAACAGCACCTGGCACATCCCATATATACAATACTCCTGCTTGACTAAAAGGTGTACTTTCCAATCTTATTTCATCACCAGTACATACCATATCATTATCAACACTAATGATTGGAGTTATAGGAGCATCCACTACATTTACATCTATAGCGAATGGATCAGACGTACATCCATTAGGACCAGTTACAACAAGTACATATTGGCCATTGTCTGCTTGCGTCACATTTGGTACAATCGCGTCTCTAGAAATTGATGAGAATCCATTTGGCCCAGTCCACGCGAAAGTTTGATTAATACTATCGTTCGGGAATACAGAAACCATAAATTGTAAATCTTCTCCTCCAGTTACACACCCTCCTGGTCCTGGAGTAAAGCTAATCGCGGTGATATTTGGAGTCATCGCTGGTTGTACATCTATAGTACCTACTCCTGTACAGCCATTAACGTCTGTTACTGTAAGTGTGTAGACACCTGCATCAGTAACAATTGGGTTACTTATACTAGAAGTAAATCCATTTGGTCCAGTCCAACTAAACGCTATCGCATTTGGAATAACATTCACGTCTAATTGTATTACATCGCTATCACATACTTGGCCACCAACAATAAATGGCGCTACTGGAATAGGATCTGAAATTAGAACTTCTATTTGAGTTGACTCTGCGTCACATACTCCACCTGTACTACAAATCACAGACCATAGTCCAGGATCATATGCAGTATTTCCTGCAGGAATCGTAGTAGTATTTGTAGTAGTACACAAGAGTGGATTACTCAAGGTACCTGAACTACTACCATCTGGTCCTATCCAAGTATATTTATCACAAACTGCACTTGTAGAAAGTATTATTGGTTCTCCATCGCAAACAGGAGAATTACTAGCAATAAATGGTACTTCTGGAATTTCGATTACATCAACAAATATAGATCCTGGTATCTCACAACCACTACCATCTATTATAAATAAAGAGAATAGACCTTCATCGAAAGCCGATGCATTCGTAATAGCTGGAGGAAATTGTCCCATAAACTGGAATCCGTTTGGTCCTTCCCATCTAAATGAAATCCAATTCGGATCAGGATTGGTTACGGTCAATAAGAAATCGTCTCCTTCACAAACTGGGTTTGGATTAGCCACTATTATTGGGCCATCTGAAATTACTGAAGTAGAAATATTAACCACATTTGACGGTGCAGTTGTACACAAGTTATCACATATAACTGCGTGATAATTTGTAGACCCAGACAAGGCAGGGAATGAAAGTGTTGGAACTGTTGAAGTCGCTAAAAGCACATCCTCAGGGCCATTTGTTCCCAATGGGGCATTGTCAATAAACCACTTCCATGTAGCAGTTGGGCTCATATAGCCTGAGTTATCAGTTAAGACAACTGTTTCACCAGGACAAGTAAAGGCAGTCGCATTTGCTGTAATCATAGGATCAGGCAAATTCGGATTATCTACTTCTATTGTTCTTACACAAGAAACATCATCTACGTTACCCGCTAAATCCGAAACGGTATAAGTAATGGTATTCATACCTGGATTCAAACTTACTATTGGGTCTGAACCATCAGATGGGAACATCGTCTGAGCAACTGTAGTGGCACCTGATACATTATATCCGAACATTGTAGATTCGAATGCTAATCTAACAGAAAGCATGGAATTTCCATTATCGGTAACATTTGTAATTCCTACATCATTCGCAAACTGGCCAGGCATTAAACACGGATTAATACCAAAATCATCGTTATTCACATCTCCATCATTATTAAATCCTAGCAAGCCATTAAATACAGGAGCAACAGTAATACTTATGACGCCATCTGCTGACCATGCTTGCAATGAAGCTGCAGGTACGTTAAACGTGAATACATTACCTAATGGATCTCCACAGCCTAAATTAGTACTGGTAGTTCCTAAAAGAACTCCTCCTTCACCAAATATATTTAATGTCTCTTGGCTAGGAGTCGTGCCTAAAGGTGTATTGTCTAAATCTCCCTTAAACATGATCTCTAATGTTCCATCCCCTGAAGGTGGAGGTGAGCCTGCTAAACTAAACCCAGCAGGTACCGTGTCCATTACAAAACCATCTATATTTGGATGAGCTGTAAATCTAAGTTCGTTAAACATTATAGTGTTGTCAAATGATGCTAATTCACAATTATCTACTACATCATTGCTTGGTCTAGGTAAGATTACATCTACTGGATTACAATCTGGTGTCGTGATTACAGCTGGTAAATTATCCAATGGACAATCAGCAAACATTGGTGCTTCATCATCTACTACAGTAACATTAAATGTACATGAAGTTGAATTTCCACTGCAGTCTGTTGCGACAAATGTTACTGTTGAAACGCCATCAAATGCCATACCTGTGCCAATTACAGTTCCTGATCCCGTGCCCATCATTGATCCTGATCCCGTGCCTGGGTTACCAGTGAATCCAGAAGAAGGACCTGAGAATGTTTCTGATATTGTTGGCAGTGTGGCTGGCATTAAAGGCCCTCCATTCACACTATACTCTAAAGAACCACCTGGTGGTGGCGTAGAACAATCATATTCTAATGTTGGAGCAAATGCTCCACCCGGACAAGTATTATTTATTCCTTGATTTTCTAATCCTGGTCCTGGATCATTTGGAATTAACATGAAAGTAACAACTCCATCTGAGGCCCATTGATTAAAAGTACTGGCAGGAATAGTAAAACTTTGGTTTGGCAAATCACCACATTGAGTTGCCGTTGGCCCCGTTTGACCCAATAGAGTCATTCCTTCTCCAAACACTTGGAAAAATTCTGTATGACCTATGTTTATAAATTCTCCATCTAGATTTACAAAATCCAAATTTAATACCGCATCAGTAACTGCCACGGTAGGTTGAGATGGTACTTGAAAATTAACAATTATGTCATCTACTAAAACGTTTGGATCATTAGGTCCAGTAAGTTGGACAAATCCTCCGCTAATCGGACCTGAAGAAGTAATACCTATAGGTCCGCAAGGAGACTGGATATCTGCACATCCGTCAACAACTGTTGGAGTTGGGAAATCAAATAGTGCAGAGCAATCTCCTAATCCATCGCTACTAGTGGTAAGTGTTATATCTGTTGGGCAGCCAGAAATTACTGGAGGGGTATCATCTATTACAGAGAATGTAGCTGTTGTGATGGCACTATTTCCACATTCATCCATAACAACGAAATCTACCACTGATATTATATCTGAAGGACATAACGCACCTGGCAAGAAAGCTGGTGTAGATGTTCCTGATTGGAATGCAGACCAACTTGACATTCCGATCTGACCAGTCGTTGTATTAAATGTGCCACCTACATTATTTATAGCGGTACAATTATCATTCGCCGCAGCTCCAAATCCAATTGATTCAATCCAATTTGCGAAAGCTGAATTCACTCCACTTCCACTGGGATTTGCATTACAAGAAAATTCAAAATCATCTGCTGCGATGGTTACCACAGGAAGTACATTATCTACTACAGTGATAAGCTGTGTTTGCGAATTTACATTTCCACATCCATCTGTCAAGGTCCACATTCTGGATATTACACCTGTACCTGCACACCCCGTTGGCATAGTATCTGAAAAGTCTATCGTAAATCCAGAGCAATTGTCCTCCCCATCTACAATACCTCCACCAGTAAAGGCCGGGTCTGTACTATCTTCGCAGCTTATCGTTACATTTGGAGGAATACTAAAGGTTGGAGGCATAAAGTCTCGAATCTCTATCAGTTGAGTAGCTTGAGAAGAATTACCGCATTGATCCGTAGCCGTATAAGTTCTCGTTACTGTCTGGAATACATTATTAACACAAGGTACTACTGGTGTAGTAGTGTCATTAAAAGTAATTATTACTGAACCTGAGCCTGTGCCTATCAAGCTACCTGAGCCACTACACATATCAAATACAGTCGGCATTGGTAAAAAGCTATCGTCAAAATTACAATCTGCATCTGCAGTAATCTGAACTGTAAACAAATTCGAAGTAAATTCTGGCGCATCACCATCTACTATTTGAAAGAATGATGTATTTCTAGTTTCATTATTGCATGCATCTGTAGCCACAAACGTAACATCTACTCTCCATCCACAAGTCGCGGGATCTACAGTAGGATAAAATACCGTAGAATCTGTACCACCTGTATTACCATTTGAATCTATCCAAAAGAATGAGATTGTTACCGGTTCACTACAATTATCACTGGCATCTATATCTGTCAAATCATTATCTCCGTTGGAGTCTATCCACATTTGTAATCCAGCTTGATCATCAGCGAACATCCCTCCAGGTCCACATTGTTCGTCAGGAATATCGGTAGAACCATCCAAGAGTGGGTCTGTGAGATCAAATGCTTCAAAAGTTACTTGATTTGTTTGTACCGAAAATCCACATTCATCAGTAGCTACAAAGATGATATCTACTGCTCCAGTTCCTCCACATCCAGAAGTCAATACTGGATTTGCAGGAATCGTAGTAAAAGTTATCATTGTACCACAAGCATCAGAAGCAACAGCTCCTCCTGCATTGGCAATATAGTCTTGTAAATCCGTACCATTGTTCCCAGTACAAGACACTAATCCATCTGTTGGCTGGGTAGTGATGGTAGGGCCTTGGGTTTTAATCACACTAAAAGTAGCTGGAAATGGTCCGGCAACATTTCCACACAAATCAGAGGCAAAAAAGTCAACTGTTACAGAATTGCCTGTTGGGCTACATACATCACCAGACAAATCAGTTATGGATACTGTATTAAATCCTGGATCGTTTGAAGGGTTATTATCGGTATCAGCTATAGGATCATAACCGATACTTGATAAAAAATAAAATGTATTCACATTCGCTCCTGAGCAACCATCCACAGCCATTAATCCAGGTTGTGGTGTATCAGGATTATTTCCTCTAGTAACCGCCCATAGATTCAAATCATTTGCATTACTAGGTCCACATTCAACTGCGTAATTCTCTGGATTGTCTGTTACTGTTGGTGGGTCATTATCCACAATAGAAAATGTTGCTGTTCCTGCAGAAGTGCTAATTCCGCACTCATCTTGCGCAAAAAATTCAACAGTATAGCTTCCTGATGCTCCGCATGCAGGTACGAACACTGGCATACTTGGCTGGAAAGTAAAGGTAGTTGCTCCACAATTATCAGATGCTATAGCTCCACCTGCATTACTCAACCAATTCTGGAAAGCTACATCACTCCCTCCAGATCCATCACAAACTGCACTTGCATCCATGGCTACTTGTGTAACAATAGGTGGAGTATTATCAATTACTGTGAAAGTAGCTGGTCCTGTTTGGCTTATATTCCCACATTCATCTACAAAAAAGACAGTCATACTTAACATCCCAGTAGGTCCACACTCATCAGATAAATCCGCCAAAGTGATGCTATTAAAACCAGGGTCATTTGATGGATTACCATCTGGGTCAAGACCTGGGACATATGTTCCTGTTGGGAAAAAGAATGAAGTTGTTGTTCCACAATTATCCATTGCAGTAGCACCTGGTTGTGGTGTATTGGGATCATTACCTCTAGTTGCTGTCCACGCAGCCAAAATTGCTGCTTCATCATCGTTACAATTCACCACAATATTTTCAGGCTGGGTCAATATGACAGGTGGATCATTATCTGTAAGACTAAATGTTGCATCATATGTATTCGCACTTAGATTTCCACATTCATCAGTCGCTTGGAATTGAATCGTTACATCACCAGTAATTCCGCAATTATCTGTAAGGATTTCTAAAATAGAGGCCCCACCAAAGCTTATCATTCCGTTTGTCAACACTTGAGTTCCTGCTCCTACACCTCCATTGACAACCGTACCATTAAATGTAGCCGAAGAACATCCATCAGAAGCCAATCCACCAGCTGCCCCCATTAACCAATTGGTTAATGCTTGCTCTGGTGTAGTAGTTGGACCTGTTGAAAAACAGGATACAGATAGATTTCCACCTAATTGAGAAATTACAGGCGGGTCATTATCTACAACTGTAAATCTATTGGTTACTGGTGTCGTAGGATTCCCACAAGCATCTGTATATGTAAAGGTAACTTCAACAGAACCTAAAGCATTATCGACTGTAAATGGACCACCGTCTTCTAATGGAAAATTATCTTGGCAGATGCCATCATTCACGGATGCCATTAAAGCTGCCTCAATTTGATCAAAGGTTACGTTTGTAATCCCTCCATCCAAAGAAGAAGTCAAAGTGATAGCAGAACATGCATCTACTGCTACTGATTGTGCTCCTGAACTTACCCAAGCTTGTAAAGCTTGACTAATTGTCATATTTGGATCATTACAATCAACCATAATAGCGTCTGCTCCATCAATAATAGAAGGAGTAGTATTATCGTCTATTGTATAAGTTGTAGGATTGGAAGTAGTAGATACACCACAAGCATTAGTGTATACAAATGTAACTATATAGTCTCCATCTGGACAAGGTTGAATCAATGCAGCATTTGGATCAGCCGTAATGTCAACGCTGTTCAAAAATGCCGTTACCGTAACGCCTGCGCCACAATCTTCTTGTACATTTGCGTTTCCTCCAGCTGCAACCCAAGCCGCAAAACCAATATTTGTTGCTGTATTATCCGTACAGTTATCAACTACTGGTTGAGGTTGCGTAATAATAACTGGTCCTGTAGGATCATCTACTAGAATATCTTGACTGTACGTTTGTACATTTCCACAATCATCTGTCAGCGTATAGCTTCTCCTATATGTCCTTGGGCATGAAGTTGGTGTACCAGAGATTAACACATCTGCATTCATTGCATATCCCAATGAATTATCTGGAGTACAATCCATAATATCCACACCAGTTGTGTTTTGGATATCAAATACACTTCCCAATATTGGCGCATCCGTCAAAGCACAAAAAGGACCTAGATTTGGAAGGGCAGCAAAAGTAGGAGGCGTTACATCCGCATCAATAATTATATTTTGTCTGCAGGTGTCCACAAAACCAAACATATCTATTGCAGTCCATGTTCTAGTGATGGAACCACCTGTGCATTGATCTGGGGTTACTGTTTGTCCCAGAAAAGTTGCAGTTTGTAGGCCTACCAAACAGTTGTCCATAAAAGTAACTACTGGCACAGCTGGTATATCTGAAACACAATCTATAAATACATCAACTGGGCAATCAATAACTGGTGGTTGATTATCCACGATTCCTAGAGCGTATTGTTGTGTACTACAATCACCCGTACTTAACGTTACTTCGAAAAATATTGTCAAATTATCTCCTGCCGTCAAATTAAGTACCATGTTGTTTGGAAATGGCACACTCACAAAAGTATTGGTATTAATAACTTGTGTTATTACAATACTAGTAATTGTTGTAGTAGGAGCAAAACAAGACGGGTCATCAGATGAAGGCATTATCATCAGATTATCCACGAACCATTCCCCTGCTAAGGCAGGGTCAACGCTAGGTGTAATATCTATGTCGATAGAACAATCCATTTGAATATCTACATTAGACCCTTGGTCTAGGTCAAAATCGATACTATTCGGACAAGTACAATTTTGACCAGTTAAACTGGATGTAAACAGGAAAAACATTGCAGTCGCAGACAGCAATGCCGTGAGTGGGTGTAATCGGTGCATCATACTAATTATTAATTTAAATAATAGTAAAAATCGGTTTTAATAAAAACTTGTTTCTCAACACTTTGTGTAATCAATTAAAGTGCGTATTTCAATAGCCATTATTTTATTTCAAAACATAATCAAAATCGAAATAACGGCGTAAGGTATTCATAAAATAACACAAGCAACAACTGATCAGAGCTTTTTAGGATCTT
>CAYZUW010000014.1:0-25893 GCA_964481325.1 uncultured Saprospiraceae bacterium | reverse complement strand
TTCTATGCATGTAAAAGAATCATTCACATTAGTTTTTTCACAGTCTGAGGGGTGGAAGCGACATGGGATGTGTAGGCAGCTGAGACGCAAGATATTGCGTCTTGCAGCGCAGCCAGCATCCCATACAGCGGACGACACGGTTCCGTCGCAAGATCGGGATGGCCCAAAAAAAAGAAGCCTAGTACTAAGTACTAAGCTCCACATATTAAAATAAACGGTTTATGGGAACACCGAATATGCGTGATAAAACTGCATACGGTGGTAATATACATTCTTATTAAAAATAACGAGGTGTATTCAACTTCTTGACATCATAATCAAAATCGTAGCCCAAAAATAATTCAAATGACGGGCGATTAATTTTATTAATAGACTGATCGTAAGCAGCTCCAATTCTAAGACCGTTGGCCAGCTTGATCTGAAACCATCCATCAATAGAATCTGTACTACTAGAATCATCGATGGCTTCTATAGCGGTACGGAAAGAAAGCCCTACCCACAATGTGTTGAAAAATAATAAACTTGCGTCTATATCAATTTCAGTAGGTGCACCGATCTCAAAGATATTTTGATTATTAGAAGAAAAACTAGAAAATAAACCAACATTCTTTATCAAAAGAGAAGGCTTAAAAATAAGGTCATCTCCAGATAATGGCAATGCTGCACCTGCGTGAAAGTAATAGTGTCTTCTCAATCTAGCAGATTCAGATACACTTGATGATTCTTTGCTTCTAAGATTTGATTCTATAAGTCTAGGCGCAGAAAATCCTGCATACCATAATTTAGAATAATAGAAAACACCTGCTCCAAAATTTGGTAGCCACTGTGTATCTGAAATACCAGTAAACGCAGAATCCGTATTTTGCGGATCTCTAAATTTTAGTTCTTCAAAGTCCGCTCTCCAGTTAGTTATTCCAGCTTGCAATCCAAGAGATAGCTTACCAGGTCCTACTAGAAAACGATATGCATAACTAAAATTTGCTCCTGTAGTACTGGTAACTCCAATATCATCATTGAAAACACTCAATCCAAGACCAATACGATCGTTAACTGGTGAGTGAATAGTAAATGTTTGGGATTCCGGCGCGCCTTCAACGTCCAGCCATTGGTTTCTATACAAAAGTCCTACGCTCAGATATTCCTTCGATCCTGCATAGGCCGGATTAAAAGATAAACTATTAAACATATATTGTGTATACAATGGCTCTTGCTGGGCATTCATAAAACCTAGTGTACCTAAAAATAATAGTGTGATTAGTATCGTCTTTCTCATAATAAATAGGGGGCATTTCTTTTGAAAAATACCTGTCAAAAGTATTCCAAAAACTATGCCTTAATATTACAAATTTTCTATTATGTCTTATAACTTACTCGAAATATGAAAATTTAACAAAAAATCGCCTAATTATCTGACTATCAGGTATATATTACAATTTTATTATATATGTAAATGTTCTATATTTCTGTGTCTTGGATTGCCTTTGACCTTCTTAAAATGGTACAATAATGTCCCTATATGACTGCCTCAATATGATCAAAAAAAGAGGGGCTCAAAACTTAATTTGAGCCCCCTAAACATATATAGTATGATCGATTAATTATCTATGTATTTGGATATAGCCAGTCAGCTTTCTTCCATCCCCTGTATCTAACAGATAGAAATAGGTACCATCTGGTAAATTCTTTCCATTCCATGTACCTCGCCAACCATTATCATTGGTATATCCATGTGTGAAATACACTTGGTTACCCCATCTATTGAATATGGTCATTGTATTGTTTGGTAATGATTCAATTCCAGTTATAGTAAATGAATCATTGATTCCATCTCCGTTGGGAGAAATACCATTGAAAATGGTCAAGTCTTCACACAACACGTCAATATAAACAGTAGCCATATCTGAACCAAAAGGACCGTGTATCACATACATGAAGGAGTCTATCTCTCCACAGAAATCCTTATTTGGAATATAGTCGATAGTCAAATCATCGTTTAGATTTACAGTTCCATTTTCAGGGCTACTCACTATAATGATTGAATCTGTCTCTATGTTAAAGGTATCGTTTGCATGAATATCAAAATTAAACACATGCCAATTCACTAATGTGATGGTGTCGTCATCTACTGCTATTGGTGGTGTTATACCTCCTTCTACGACTGTAACTGAGAAGATTACTAAAGTATCGCATATATCGTTCTCATCACAGTATACAAAGCACCCTATATCATCTCCTAAAAACTCTGCAGTGATATTGATACAGTCTTCATCGATTTCATAATTAACTACATCGGTAGAAATATCCTCACAATAGTTCAATACAGAAACTACCTCAGTGCTCAACTCACTAGCGTCAACACAAATTGTTGTATCCATACCGAGTTCTAGGAATATGTCTATTGTATCAGGAGTAGCTACGGTTTCAATACATTCTACAAAAATATTGATTGAGTCTACACAACCTGTTGTAGCGTCTAGCACTGTTATCATATGCTCTCCAGGTAAAAGCTCTAGTGCTACAGCAAATGGAACAAAATTACTATTCAAATCAAGCACCCCAAATTGTCCAGTTGATACTTGGGTAATTCTTAAATTGTCATAAGTGTTCGCAGAAGCTCCGCCCGAAATAGAAAGACTCACTTCATCTAACATCCAGCTTCCTAAAGGATCCCACTCATTTAATAGATCGATTAGATCGTCCATTGTTTCGAATTCTCCACTAAATATTTCGCCATTAACGCCCCATGAATCAACAGTATAAGGGCCTGATAATCCTTGATCTGGTATAGAGAAGTAAGTGTACACAAAGGTAGAATCGTAGTCGCAACCAGTAGTTCGTTCAAACTCGATATTGTTATTAAAATATAAGAAGCTATCTACAGATGAAAATGGAATATCTAAACAGAAGTTAGTCAAAGACCCACAATCCGTAGTTACGAGAACCATTGAGTCTTGCTCAAAAATATCAAGCCCGTCTATACAATCTTCTAATGATTCACAGTTGGTAATTTCAGTATCTAATATTTCTAAACTGCATCCATTTGCATCAATAATAGTTGCATTATAAATCCCCTTAGCCAAATCGGATCTAGTAAATTCTTGATTATTTGAAGCATCTAAATCAGACCAAATAATATTATAAGACGCTGTTCCGCCGTCCACTTCAATATTAATTGTTCCGAGCTCGTCTACACAATCTATCACTTCAACAACAACTTCTAATTGCGAAGGAGCCGTTATTTCAAAACATGCCATTCCTGCTATACAATCCTGATCATCTCTCACTATCGCGCAATAGGAGCCTTCGCCTAGATTACCATTTGTATATTCATTTCCATCCACATCTTCAATTGAAACAGTAAATTCTGCCCCACCTGTCAAAATTGGGTTTGTAGTATATTCAATTCTACCATTGCTTCCACCATGACAAAATACATTTTGAATAGAATCAATTGTTATGGCAACATTATCAACAATATTTTGCAATCCAAAAACAAGGGTATCTTGACATCCTTGTGTATTCGTAAGATACACTTCATATATACCCGCTTCTAGATTAGAACGATTATCTCCAATAAAACCATCAGACCAAATAATTTGAGTGGTTAAAACATCAGTAGCTAAAATATTCACTTCTCCCGTAGCACTACCACAAATAGATTCGCTCACAATCACTGCTTCGCTATCAATTTCACCTACTTGTGGAATATTAATTGTTATGAAGCTTGGACAATCAGGGAATGCTGGATCAGTAACTATTAGATTATAATCACCTGGTGCTAAATTGTTACGTGTACCCATTGAAATCCCTAAATCAACCCAGAAGTAATCCAAGTTTACTGGACTCATAACTACAGATCCATCATTTAATCCACAGTTAGCTGGTGTGATATCTATATTATCCGGTTGACTGCCATCTATATTATCTACTACAATCTCTTCTACTAACGAGCAGGTCGGATCAAGAACATCTGAAATGGTAACCGTGTAGAAGCCAGCGCTCAATTCCATTAACTGATTTTGTGTAGCTCCAAAGACTCCTTCATTATCACTCCACGAAAAATTATATAGACTTACATCATTTTCTAAAGTAATAGTAATAGAACCGTCTGATTCATCACATGTAGATGAACTTGTCAACACGTCTACTATAACCGGTTCTGTGCATTCATCGCAGTCTATTGATTGACCGATAATAACTGTTATGGCATCTTCGCAAGAAGATTGATCTGTAACCGTTACAACATAAGTTCCACTTGCCAAATCTTCTCTCACAGAAGCAATTATAGAATCTGGCCATAGATAAGTAAACGAGCTTGGTGACAGAACAGCGACTCCGTTTTCCTCCTCACAATTCTCATCTTCTGTAAGACTAATTTCAGCCTGAACAGTACATCCACAGTTTTCAATAGTCACATTAATTTGTTTATGCACTGTGCAACTAGCATTCGTATCTACAATCACTGTATATACTCCACTCATGGCTAAGGAAGCATTTTCGATAATTGGGAATTGTTCATTAGAAGTAAAATCAAGAGGTCCTGTCCACTCAAAATTACTTCCTCCATTGACTCCTAATTCTATATCTTCTCCTTCGCAAATAACTATGTCATCAACTACAGAAATGTCTTCGCCTTCTTCAACCTCTATGTTTACAATCGCCGTACCTTCACATCCAGCAAATGTACTGACTGTGACTTCAAAGAAATGCAGTCCTGGGGAAAGAGTATTTTCCACTATTACAGGATTTTGCTGTGTAGACGAATATCCATCTGGGCCTATCCATACATATTGGCTACCTCCACTTGCAAACAATTCAATCATGCTTCCTTCACATACAGGTCCGTTGTTATCCGTTACTATTGTAAGTTCATTAGCAACATTGACTTCATTCTCTAAGATTATTTCACATCCAGAACCAGTAGTAACAGTTACCGTATAAATCCCATTTTGTAATTCGCTAAAATTAGAAATTACGACCTCTTTGTTCGAATCCGCAAACCCATTTGGCCCCTCCCAAACATAAGTGCTACCTCCAAGTATATTCATAACTAGAGAATCACCCTCACAACTAGGATTATTAGTTATTAATTCAACATTTTCAGATTCGCCAACAACAATCTCTAGTTCACTTGTTGAACTACATACTCCATCATCTACAAATACGGTTATATTATAGGTCCCAGCTTCATCAGCACTAAACACGACTTCGCTAGATTCAGGGTTTAAAATTTCTCCGCCGTCTGTAGTCCAAATTACGGAAAATGAAGTATCAACTGGACTTACTTCAAGTGCAATAAACTCGTCTTCACAAATAGTTGTCCTGTCCGTAATTATTTCTACATCGAAGCCATTTTCTACTGTAATAATTTGTATTGCTTGGCTTGTATTATCACAAGCATCAGACACTACATATACACGTGTAATCTGATAAGTACATCCCCCTGTAGTAGTTTCAGTAACCTCAACTGTAGGCGCTGCATCACACAAATCAAAACTTAATATTTGTTCAGGTGGTGGAATTTGCTCTCCAGCCGCTAAATCAACCGTAATATCTACAGGAACATTAAGGATAATCGGAGCTGAATTGTCTCTTATCACAACTTCTTGTGTTACGGTTGTCATATTTCCACAAGCATCTTGCGCAGTCCAGGTTCTCTGAATAACAGATTCATTTGGACAACTTCCTGCAATTGTATTTTCAGTAAATTCGAAATCAATATTTATATCACAGTTGTCTGAAAGCAATGGATCTGGCAATTCAGGAAGTGAACCACAATCAATTGTTATATTTGGAGGTACATTCGTAAATACGGGAGGAATATTATCTCCAACTAGTATTCTCTGTTCGTTGACCGTTTCATTACCACAAGCATCTATTGCACTCCAAGTACGGATCAATTCAAAACTACCTGGACAAGATCCTGGAATTGTATTTTCTGCAAACTGGATAAACACATTTGGATCACAATTATCTGTAGCAAATACTTGAGGAACCGTTAAATCTAATTCTCCTGAACATGCTGATGATATATCTGCTGGGACTCCGGTTAAAATAGGAGCAACATTATCTTCGATTGTTATTGTTTGCGTTTCTTCACTTATATTGCCACATGGATCTGTTGCTGTCCAAGTTCTAACCAACTGATAATTGTATGGACAAGCACCACCTAAGTTAAGTTCTGTAAATACAATATCTATATTAGCATCACAATTATCTGTAACGCTTACATTTGGCAGGTTAGAAATATTTTCTTCACATGATACCGTAATATCGCTTGGCACTCCAGAAATAACCGGATTCATATCATCGCCAAATACAGATATTATTTGTTCTGCTCTAGAGCTATTTCCACATTCGTCTGTTGCTACCCATGCTCTTGTGATTGTATATGTATCCGTACACGATGTATTCGTTTGAGAAACTGTTTCTACAAATTGGATATCTACACTAGGATCACAGTTATCTGAAGCCAGTACAGATGGTGCTGGGCTTGGAATTCCTCCACATGAAATGGTTTCATTTGCAGGTACATTAGAAAGTACTGGTTCAGTGTTATCACTCACAGTGATTATCTGTACCGCAACAGTAGAATTACCACAATCATCAATCGCTGTCCAAGTTCGCTCAAGCGTATAGTTATTTGCACAAGCAAGTGGTGTAGTGAGTTCTTCGTATATAATTTCTACATTTGAGTCACAATTATCTGTAGCAGAAACAGGATCTGTCAAGGTAGGCACAGCACTACACTCAAAGGTCATATCGATTGGTACTCCTGCTAAAACCGGAGGTATTGGATCACCTCCTACTGTAATAGTTTGTGTAGCAATAGTTGAATTTCCACAGTCATCTGTAGCCGTCCAAGTTCTCGTTATTTCGAAAGAATCGGTACAATCAAAATTAGGTACTGTATTATTTTCAACAAAGTCAATATCTACAGTAGCATCACAATTATCAAATGCAATAATATTTGGTAATGCTGGTGGTAATTGACCACAATCAATTACGACATCTGCTGGAGCATTAGAAATAATTGGAGCAGTAACATCTTGAACAAAAACATTTTGAGAAGCCGTAGCAACATTACCACATGCATCTATAGCAGTCCATGTTCTTACTCTTGTAAATGACTGAGGACATGCTCCAGGGAAGATTTGCTCATCAAGAGTTAAGGATGCATTTGGATCACAATTATCTGAAACAGAAACTGGATTTCCTAGCTCTGACACTGCATTGCATTCAAAGGTCACATCCGTAGGGACATTAGCTAAAATCGGTGCAGTGTTATCTGATACGTTTATATTCTGTACAACTGTATTGGCATTTCCACATGCATCTGTTGCAGAAAAAGTTCTTTGAATTGTAAATTCTTGAGGACATGATCCTGATATTATATTGTCCGAGTGCGTTACAATGACTGTATTATCGCAATTATCTGATACATCTGGCAACTCTAAGCTTGGTAACGCATCACACTCAACATCTATATCTAAAGGTACATTGCTGAAATCAGGCGCTGTTGTATCTTCGATAATAAAGCTAGCGGAAACTTGGTCTGTATTTCCACATTCATCAATCGCGGTAAACTCTACTAGGATTGAACCAGATAGACCACAGGCACCAGCAAGCGGTCCTGCTGAGTGACTCCAGCTAACTATACCGCAGTCCTCACTCGCACTTGCACCACCGCTATTATTCAACCATGTGTTGTATTCATTTTGATTACCAGCACCATCACATTCTACCACCATGTCTACAGCTGGAACATCTATTAATGGAGATGTGGTATCTCGAATTATAAATCTTGCAATCGTATTACTCGAATTGCCACAATCATCCGTTACTATGAATGTAACTGTTATCTCTCCTGCCAGTCCACATGAACTTACTAAAGCACTCTCGGTGTATGTCCAAGTCAATGCACCACATGCATCCGTTGCTTGCGCATTTCCATTTAAAGCTAACCAAGCTGCATATTCTCCTGTGTTGCCTGCACCATCACATTCTACTATCTCATCTTGTGCTGCTGCAGTTATAGTTGGAGCAGTATTATCTCCAATAATAAAGTTAGCCACTGTAGTAATAAATCTTCCACAATCATCCGTGGCAGTAAAAGTAACTTCTTGGCTACTGCCGTTTCCACATCCTGATGTTATAGGACCTGGTATATTTGACCATGTAATTCCGCCACAATCGTCAGATGCAGCTGCACCCCCATTGTTATTCAACCATGCTGTATAAGCTGCTAAGTTACCTGCTCCATCACATTCTACTACCATATCTGTTGCAGCTGTTATTAAGTTTGGATCCTCATTATCTTCTATGACAAAGTCCGCTGTGGTCGTATTTGTATTTCCACATTCATCTGTAGCTACGAACTCTACCGTTACAAATCCTGTAGCACCACAATCATTGCTCAATACACCTGCGTTATTCGACCAAGACACTGTACTACATACATCACTCGCTACAGCTCCTCCATTGGAAGCTAACCATCCTTGATAATCTGCAAGGTTACCTGATCCATCGCATTCTACTACTAAGTCCGACGCTGGCGTATCTATCATTGGAGGGGTATTATCTACTATCGTAAATGTGGCAGTAGTCTGTGCTGTATTGGAACATTCATCTATCGCCGTAAAGGTTACTGTCACACTTCCAGTTGCTCCACAATTTCCAGTCAATGGTCCAGCGTTGTGCGACCAGGATACATTTCCACAATCTTCGCTTGCACTCGCATTTCCATTATTCGACAACCATGTAGCCAAAGCCGTACTGTTACCAGAACCATCGCATATTTCTGTTACATCTTGCGCTGGAACATCTATCAGTGGAGGTGTTATATCTTGAATTATAAATCTTGCAATGGTATTACTTGAATTTCCACAATCATCGGTTACTATAAATGTAACTGTTATTTCTCCTGCTAGTCCACATGAACTTACTAAAGCACTCTCGGTGTATGTCCAAGTCAATGCACTACATGCATCCGTGGCTTGTGCGTTTCCGTTCAAGGCTAACCAAGCTGCAAATTCTCCCGTATTGCCTGCACCATCACACTCTACTATTTCATCTTGTGCTCCTAAAGTAATTATCGGGGCTGTATTGTCTTCTATGATAAAGCTAGCCGTTGTCAATTCTGTATTTCCACATGCATCCGATACGGTAAATTCATACACTTGCGTACTTCCTTGACCACATCCTGCTGTGCTTGATATCAACTGATTTGTCCAACTTAGGTTACTGCAATCGTCTGTAGCTGTAGCTCCTCCATTATTGCTTAGCCAAGTAGATAAATCTCCTGCATTTCCTGTGCCATCACACTCCACCACTTCATCTTGTGCATCTGTTGTTATTGTTGGTGGTGTTGTGTCTTCTACTATAAAGTCAGCACTTGTAATTACAGAGTTTCCACAATCATCTGTTGCTATGAAATCTACACTTACAAATCCTGTGGCGCCACAATCATCACTTAATGACCCTCCTGTATTTGTCCAGGTCACTATTCCACAATCATCTGTTGCTATAGCATCTCCATTATTAGTCAACCATGTTTGGAAATCAGCTACATTTCCCGTACCATCACATTCTACTGTAAGGTTTTGAGCAAACATATCTATGGTTGGTGCTGTAGTATCTTCTATTGTAAATGTCGCAATAGTTTGTGCAGTATTGCCACATTGATCTATTACCGTAAAAGTAACTAAACTACTTCCTGTTTCCCCACAAAGGTCGCTCAATGTGCCTCCGTCATGTGACCAAGAAATCGTGCCGCAGTCTTCGCTTGCCAAAGCCCCACCATTGTCTGCCAACCAATCGTTATACGCAGTACTATTTCCAGCTCCGTCACATTGAACTGTTGTATCGCGGGCTATAACATCTATAAGTGGCGGAGTAATATCTTGTATAATAAAGTTTCCAGTTGTTTGGCTTGAATTTAAACATTCATCTGTCGCCGTAAAGGTTACACTTCTTTGTCCTGCTAAACCACAACTAGTTACAAAAGGTCCTTCCACAAATGTCCATGTGACGTTTCCACAATCATCACTTGCTGTAGCGCCTCCATTATTAGCCAACCAGGCATTGTAGGCAGTAGTATTACCTGCCCCATCACATTCTACTATTTCATCCGTTACTCCTGAGTTAATAGTTGGAGCTGTATTGTCTTCTATAATAAAGTTAGCCGTTGTCAATTCTGTATTTCCACATGCATCCGATACAGTAAATTCATATACTTGCGTACTGCCTTGACCACATCCTGCTGTGCTTGATATCAACTGGTTTGTCCAACTTAGGTTACTGCAATCGTCTGTAGCTGTAGCTCCTCCATTATTGCTTAGCCAAGTAGATAAATCTCCTGCATTTCCTGTGCCATCACACTCCACCACTTCATCTTGTGCATCTGTTGTTATTGTTGGTGGTGTTGTGTCTTCTACTATAAAGTCAGCACTTGTAATTACAGAGTTTCCACAATCATCTGTTGCTATGAAATCTACACTTACAAATCCTGTGGCGCCACAATCATCACTTAATGACCCTCCTGTATTTGTCCAGGTCACTATTCCACAATCATCTGTTGCTATAGCATCTCCATTATTAGTCAACCATGTTTGGAAATCAGCTACATTTCCCGTACCATCACATTCTACTGTAAGGTTTTGAGCAAACATATCTATGGTTGGTGCTGTAGTATCTTCTATTGTAAATGTCGCAATAGTTTGTGCAGTATTGCCACATTGATCTATTACCGTAAAAGTAACTAAACTACTTCCTGTTTCCCCACAAAGGTCGCTCAATGTGCCTCCGTCATGTGACCAAGAAATCGTGCCGCAGTCTTCGCTTGCCAAAGCCCCACCATTGTCTGCCAACCAATCGTTATACGCAGTACTATTTCCAGCTCCGTCACATTGAACTGTTGTATCGCGGGCTATAACATCTATAAGTGGCGGAGTAATATCTTGTATAATAAAGTTTCCAGTTGTTTGGCTTGAATTTAAACATTCATCTGTCGCCGTAAAGGTTACACTTCTTTGTCCTGCTAAACCACAACTAGTTACAAAAGGTCCTTCCACAAATGTCCATGTGACGTTTCCACAATCATCACTTGCTGTAGCGCCTCCATTATTAGCCAACCAGGCATTGTAGGCAGTAGTATTACCTGCCCCATCACATTCTACTATTTCATCTGTTACTCCTAAGTCGATAGTCGGAGGAGTAGTATCTTCTATAGTAAAGTTTGCTGTTGTTACTCTTGAATTTCCACATTCATCGCTTACTATAAATTCGTATTCTTGAATATTGCCAAGACCACAGGTAGGAGTAGTCTGCAGTAATTGATATGTCCATGTACTATTACTACATTCATCTGTAGCTTGCGCCCCTCCATTATTATCCAACCATGACTGTAAATCTACTAGATTCCCTAGCCCATCACAATTAACCACTGTATCAACAGTAGGCAATATAATCGCAGGTGCTAAAGTATCTACTACAATAAATCTTGCCACCTGCTGGATGGTGTTTGCACAATCATCTGAGGCGGTAAATGTAATGGTCAGCCTATTCGTTGTATCACTATCACACGGTACTGGAGGAATTCCTCCACCTAAATAATCATGCGTCCATGTTACTGTTCCGCCACAAGATTCTGTAGCTACAGCGCCTCCATTATTATCTATCCAAGATTGCAAAGTAGGTAACATATCTGTACCATCACAAAATACAACTGTGTCTTGGGCATTTGCAGTGATAGTTGGAGCAATGGTATCAATAATTATAAATCTGGCTACTTGTTGTATTGTATTGGCACAATCATCTGAAGCAGTAAAAGTAACAGTTACCCTATTGGTTGTGTCATTATCACAAGTTATTGATGGCACTCCACCACCTGCATAATCGTTCGTCCATGATACTGACCCTCCGCATAATTCCGATGCAGAAGCTCCACCATTATTATCCAACCACAATTGTAATTCTGTTAAATTTCCTAGCCCATCACAATTAACTACAGTATCTAAGGCTGGTGCTAAAATACTTGGTGCTAAAGTATCTACCATAATAAATCTAGCAGTCGCTTGAACGGAATTTGCACATTCATCTGATGCGATGAAGGTTACAGATAATCTACCTGTGGTATCATTATCACAACTCACAGTAGGTATTGCTCCTCCTGCATAGTCATTCGTCCAAGTTACTACACCACCACATAATTCTGAGGCAGTAGCGCCGCCATTATTGTCTAACCAAGATTGTAATTCAGACAATCCATCAGTACCATCACAAAAGAAAACAGTATCTATTGGATTTATATCTATCGAAGGTGCAAGGGTATCGACTACAATAAATCTAGCAGTCGCTTGAATTGTATTTGCACATTCATCTGAAGCAGTGAATGTTACTGTTAATCTATTTGTGGTATCATTATCACAACTTACTGATGGAATTCCTGTACCCGTATAATCGTTTGTCCAACTTATATTCGAGCCACATAAGTCAGAGGCTGTTGCTCCACCATTATTATCTAACCAGCTTTGCAAATCAATACTCCCATCAGTACCGTCACAGAAAATAACAGTATCTAATGGATTAGACACGAATACTGGATTCAAGGTATCCACCACTATAAACGAAGCACTTGTTGTACTTTCATTATTACAGGCATCAGTTGCTGTAAATACAACAGTCAATCTATTTGTAGTATCATTATTACAGGTAATAGATGGAATACCTCCTCCTGTATAATCATTTGTCCAATTCACAGTTCCTGAACATAGTTCAGTATATGTTGCCCCTCCATTATTATCTAACCATGTTTGTAATTCAGCTAAGCCATCTGTTCCGTCGCAAAAGAATACAGTATCCACAGCCTCAGAAGTAATCACTGGCGCAATAGTATCAATGATGATAAATCTAGCACTTGTAATGCTTGTATTTGAACATTGATCTTCAACCGTAAATAAAACATTTAATATATTGGTCGTATCCGAATCACAAGATGGCAATGACGGAACACCAAACCCATTATAGTCATTTGTCCACGTTAAATCCGTGACTGAAGGCACACATGCATCTTGCACTATTGCGCCACCATTATTATTTAACCAAGTCGTCAAATCCGCGTTATTTCCAGCACCATCACATACAACAACGGTATCAGTTGCTGAGGAAACTATAGTTGGGCTAAGGGTATCTACTATATTAATTGAAGCTGTCGTTATATTAGATAAACCACACTCATTAGTAGCTGTAAATGTCACTAAAGCAGAACCCGTTTCACCACAAGATGATGTAATACTAGTATAATCATTTGTCCAAACTATTTCACCGCAATCTACAACAGCTGTTGCACCTGCATTACTTTCTAACCAAAGTCTAATATCTGTAGTATCAGAAACAGTGTTACAATCCAAATCTAAATTCGCACCTCCTGTAGTAATTAATGGTGCCTCCATATCATCTACCAGGTTTACTGTAGGATTATCTAATCCTACTATACTAGGATCATCTGTTAAGACAGTAGCTACAGCTCCATCAAATGAAAGTTGTCCTTGGTTTGAAATTTGTGTTAACCCGTGGCAACAATCTACTACCACCTGGAAAGTAACAATGATATCCTCATCGACAGTTATACTGCCGTTACTTAAGCCTGCAGAACTCAATTCATTGGCAGTTTCAAAAGGCATATTTCCAGCAATATCAGCCACAGGAATTCCATTTACAATTGTAGAATTAGCAACATAATTAGTACCTAATGGAATATTATCTTCTAAACTTAATCCTGTCACCACTACATCTCCAATATTATCGATAGTAATTTCGTAAGTAACAGTATCTCCGGGCTCCAAACTTGTATTCGGATTTGCTATTTTGTTTGATACTATTTCAGGATTAAACGTTGGATGTGTGCAAGATGTAAAATCAAAACTCTCAGCCTGCATTGCCCCGATGAAAGAAGCTTCAAGCGTTTCTAAATCTAATTCATAAAGATCATCCCTAGTCCCCACAAGAATATTACCATTACTTCTGAAAGCCATAGATTGGATTTGTAAAGCACCGAAATTTGTAGCTTCTGAGATTTGACCAATTAATTGAAATTTAGGAATACTTGGAATAATTTTATAAAGACTATTATTTTGAATCGCCCAAATTATATTATCTCCGTCTACTACTAAATCACCTACTGTACCACCAAAATTAAAGTTCCCTGCTAAACTGAAAGTAGGAATATTCGTAGTTGAAAAATTCGTATTAATTTCATAGAAATTTCCATCAGCAGATATAGCGTATCCAACACCAGTCGAATTAAAACCAAAAGAACGAATTCTGCTACTTGACGTAATATTCACTCCTGTGCTAACTTCATTGCCAGTTGAAGGATCCAAATATAAAATTTCTGGATTAGTAACGTTTCGATTTACAAAGTAGAAGCGATCACTTATTGGATCCAAAGCAATTGCATCGGTATTATCTATAGCAATTGGATTTAAAGTATCACTAACCATAGCAGTTATTGGGTCTATTCGGAGGATATAGTCACGATCTATACTAAAGATATCGTTACAATTCAAACAATCACTATCAGCAAGATCTATCAAGCCATCTCCATCATCGTCAATTCCATTTGTACAATCCTCGACACAAATTTCTGTTTGTATCAATATACAACACTGTGGGGAAGTGCCACAATCACTGACGGTGGTTACACAAATTTCATAAAAATTCGCTGGGCTTCCATTCAAGTTTATATCAATAGTAGGTGTACCTTGACCAGAGACCAATATCATTCCAGGCGGCAATTCCCAATTATATGATGTAGCATCAGGTAATGGGCTAACTTCAAATAAAACGGAAGCGTCTTCTGTACAATATACTAGAGAAGCATTCACAATTACTGGTTCTACAGGACATGCGTATGGTATAGGATCGTCTATACTCGCCGTAAAAGGACCAGTCTCACATGTCCCATCCATATTTCTTACAAAAAAGTCATAGGTTCCTGCACCTAAATTATCAAAAACATTTGAGTTTTGCCAGAAGCCAAAAGAAATTCTATATTGATAGACTCCATGACCACCTATTGCATCGATCTCAATCGAACCATCCAGTCCATTACAAGTAGTTGGATTGTTTAACACAAAATTATCAACTGTGATAGGTTGTGGATCAACCAATACAATGGAGTCGAAAGCTTGACATCCATTTTGATCCGTAGCAGTCACAAAATATGTCCCTTCAGCAAGCCCAGAATTAATCTCACCATTAAAGGAATTGCTCCAAAAATATATTACAGTTCCTGTCCCTCCTGTTGAGCTAACAGTAACTTCTCCATCTGAAGCATCTGGGCAAGAGATAGGATCTCCATCAAAATCAGATGTGATGTCAATATCTACTACTAACTCTGGAGCATCAATAACTTCTATATTTCCTATCTGCGAACAATTATTGTCATCTGTCACGGTGACCTCATATATTCCAGCCGATAAATTACTAGCTATTTGTGTAGTAGCACCTGTACTCCACGCATACCTTAATAGGCCTTCTCCTCCAAATGCATTTGCAAAAACTCTTCCATCAGAGGCCCCAAAACAGGAAACCTGTTCACCGTTAAAATTAGAAATTACTACTGGATCAACCGTAATGTCAGTAGGCTCTGTAATGGTTAAAGATTCTATAACAGAACATCCATTCGCATCTTCAACAGTAATCGAGTATGTCCCTGCAGATAGATTCGTTACCATACTCCCAGTAGCACCATTATCCCAAGATATTGAGATTGGGTTAACGCCTCCATCAACGGTAACCTCTCCAATCCCATCAGCAGCTCCAAAACAAGAAACATCAGAACCGTTAAAATCTGAAACTACAGCAGTAGTTACATTTATAGGAGATTCTATCGATATTACCTGAGAATATGAATTTGAATTCCCACAATTGTCAGTAACAGTCCATGTTCTTGTTAAGTCAAATGCACAAGTACCTGGGCTCACCACCTCATTAAAAACAATATCTATATCATCGTCACAGTTATCAGAAACTGAAAGGCAAGATTGCCTAACTTCTACCTCAGTCAAACTCAATATATTAACTCCTTGTAGCTGCACTCTTACATATCTTCCTGTGGCGTCAATCGGAAAGGTTGATGGTGAGCCTGCTAAGGTTCCTTGGAAAAAAGCTTTGACATTTGGATCAACAAGATTATCAGATATTATATTCGAAGTAAAAGGAACGTCAGATAAAAGAATATAAAAATTACTTAATCTATTTGAACAACATGCATCAGTTCTATTCCAAATATCTATCTCTGAGATATCATATACATCTCCTAAGTCAACCTCCCACCATGGTTCTAGTTCATTAGCCGTATGTGTAGTTGTTCCAGCAGCGAAATTACCGTTTGTTCTGCCATCAACAGCTCTACTACTAAAACCATTATTTGTAGTACTTGATTGGCTTGTAGGTTTCCCAAGCGATAGATTTGAAGGAATGGAACAATCCAATAAAGGAGGCTCAGGTATTGCCGTACTATTCACCGTGATATCAGATGGAATAAAATCTATAATAGGCAACACAGTATCTTGTACTTCTATGGTTTGAGTGCTAACTGAAGTTTCGCCACAGTGATCTGTCGCTGTCCAAGTTCTTACTATCTCATAACAATCATCTGTGCTGGAACCATTATTTGTCTGAGTTGAATTTTCAGAAAAAACAATATCTACCGGAGTAAAAACGGTACAAGCATACAAATCTATTTCACCAAGCGAGGTCAATGGACCACCATTTACTTCAGACAATGCTACCAATCTGAAAAACCTTCCCGGTTTGGTATTAAAAGTCTCTTCCTGCAAATCCTCCGAATCAATCCAAGTTCCTGTTTCGACTGGGGCACCCCAATCAGATATATCATCCGAAACATACAATTCAAAGTCTTCTATTCTACCTACAGAACTCCCCTTTGTTGGGTGATACCCAATACCAGAAATATTAAATACACCTCCTAAATCTATAACTATTTCATGCGGATGTGCCGGAGAGCCTCCATTAAATTGAGTAGTCCAATAAGAAAAGAAATTTCCATCAATCGCGTTTGTACCAAGGTCTCCTGAAACAGTGTCTTCACTATCTACGCTTACAACAGTCCAGGTAGATTTATCTATTTCTTCCATTTCCTCACAATTATTAGTGGCGAAAATTTGAGTTCCAATAGAAGGAGGACTAGAACTATCATCGCAATCAATGGTTACATCGTCTGGAATACCACTTAAAATTGGCCCTCCTGGTTCGACAACAGGGAATGTAACTTCTGGAAATAGTGAATTTTGATTGTTGCTCACTATGGCTCTATTTCTGATAAAAACAGAAGAAGGGACATCATCAATAGTTGCGTCAAATCGATAGATAAGAGAGTCGCCAGGCAACAAAACGGCACCTGAGTAGACTATACCCGCCTCATCAATAGGAAAGTCAGATTGAGGACTACTATCATCTGGAATATCTTCAAACACCCCGTCTCTTACCGTGGTAGTAGAATTAGGAATATAGGTTATATTTTGTGGTAGTGTATCAATCACAGTAAGGGTTGATGCACTGATTGGTAAAGCTCCAGAATTTACCACTACAATTGTATATCTAATTTCGTCACATTCATCATACAAGCCATTGGAGTTAAAATCTCTTGTTAATTCAACACACTTTGATGTGGCGAATGGTATACCGTTTGGCAAACTAACTCCCAAGTCAATCGCGTCTCTTTCGTTATTTACATTAACAGGATCTTGTCCCCATGCTCCCGCAATAAGCGCATTACTATTATCACATACCCATAATTGCATACCTGATTGATCACCATCTGGATCATATAGTTTTGCATTGTCCAGTGGATTGAGAACTACAGTTGCGTCATGTGGTGTACCATATACATCCACAAGTGCTCCTCCGTCCCCATTATAGTCAATACAAATTGTAATTGGATTTGTGTTAGTGCTCCCTGCAGGATAACTAGATGTAACCCAAACTGGTGCAGAATTCTCTGTACTGTTTAATACAGGATTTGCACCTGGTGCGAAACCAACTAAAGTAATCTGAGAAGATAAACTATTCTCTGGGTTAAGTGCAAAACCCCAATCATTTCTTGCATTGTTGCCACCACCATCACTATCAATCGTAGCAACAGCATAAAATATTTCTCCTCCTACACTGTAAAAGCGACTCCCTGTATCATCATTAATTTCGAAAAAATCTGTTCCTTTACTATTTATAACTTTAGTATCTTGAACACCATTTCTATCCTCATATTCTACGGTAATTGAACCAGCATTTGGGTTAAATACATGCACATAAGTAGGAGCGTTAACAAAGTCAATATGGCTATTCCCTCCATTATTAGGCGTAGCAACTGGATTAAGATAACTATTAGACCAATCCGTTGTAGCTCTTAATGTAAACCACCTTGACTCATACCTATGACATACATCTCCAGTAATTAAGTGTACTTGAATATCTTGGCTTGACTCAATGCTTCCTCCGCTATTTAATCCAGAATTAATTAAATGCGACTGCCCTTCATTTAAGAATATACTTTGTTCAAAAATTCCATCCCCATCGGCATCTATTTCAACATTTGTGTTCTCCGATGCCATTATAACGGCTCCAGTATATTCGAATAAATCATTTATATCGGTATTTTCCCCAACGGGAATATCAAATTTGTTTCCCCATTCTATAGTTGGATACACTTCGAGGGCACCTGCAAGAAACGAACTAGTCTCCTCTCCCCATCCAAGTCTAGTAATACTTAAATTACCTCTACTTCCTATCTTATCTCCTCCATCGAAATCTATGACGGCTTGCCTTGTAGTTGATTCAACCTGATTGTTTAAAATGATTATATCCGCTGCGGAAAGAATATCTACAGTAAAACCTGGTGGTATTCCATTCGAAGAATCGCCATCGCCCCAAATCTCTGTAGTAGCTTGAATTGGAAATGAAAGGTTGGGTTCGTATCCATCTTCCCAATGATCATAATGTATTATTGTTCCATTTTCTACTACACCGATTGAAACATAAGTTGATATAGGATCCTCAGTATTTCTACCTCCACAAGAGCTTGGATAAATTGTATTCAAGGAAGTCAAAATATGGTCTTCTTGAAACGGAAGGTAATATGTCTCCACAAATGAAACTCCACTCAAATCATTAGAGCAAAAATCTTCTCCTGCTGTTTGCCCTACCACACCACCACCTTCTACTAAGGTAACATTAGAAGTAGTAACACAGGTAAACCCAACCAATCTTATGGAAACTTCGTAATTACCAACAGTAAGATTAGGGAACAAATTACTTACTTGCCAATTTACACCTCCATCGATACTGTACTCAATCTGAGATGAACCAGAGGCATCCACTAAAATACCCCCGTCATTAGATGTATCAGTATTTGGGTTTATAATTGTAACATTATTGATTACAGGAGCATCAGGTGGGCTCACAAATATGGAGCTTGGACCAAATACACAAGTTCCTAATGTATTTCGAATAAAGCCAAAATAAGTACCTGAAGCCAGACTAGCAAAAACATTGGAAGATTGCCAATTCACACCATCTAAACTATATTCATACAATCCAATACCTCCACTTGCATTTATTATTATTGAACCATTGTTCACGCCACAATCAGATGGAGGATTCCCAATAAGGGTTGCAACAATAGGTTCTGGATCTTCAATATCAATTGAATTAATGATTTCGCATCCATTGTCATCCATCACAGTTACAGTGTAGGTGCCAGCATTAAGGTTAGATATAGTTTGCGTGTTATCTCCAGTACTCCAATTATAAAAATATGGAGGCGTTCCACCTCCAGGTGTAACAGAAATAGAACCATCTGCCCCTCCATCACAACTGATATCAAAACCGTTATAATCCGATACAACATTTAAAACAGGAATATCTAAATCTGGTGGGTTTACTATGCTTGCAGATGCTACTTCAGAACAACCAAAATCGTCGGTTATTGTCACAAAGTAATTTCCTGCCCCTACATTACTCAATATTGGCCCCATTGCACCTGTACTCCATTCATAAGTTAATGTACCAATTCCTCCATTCCCCGATGCAGTTATTTCGCCATCAAATGCTCCAGGGCAAGACACATCGGCTCCATTAAAATTAGAACTTACTACTGCACTTGCTGTTACTATGGGCGGATCAGTCAAAGTGACAGATGTCATTGCAGTACACCCACTTGCATCAGACATAGTAACTGTATAGGTCCCTTGTGCCAAATTACTAACCACTGGACCATTTGCTCCCGTGCTCCAAGCAAAAGAAAATGGTGCTACCCCACTTCCTGGTGCAGCAGTCGCTTCTCCATCGTTTGTACCCGCACAAGAAATATCTTCGCCATTGTATGAGGAGGTAACACTAGCAGTTACTGATATCAAAGGCGGTTCAGAAATAGAAATACTTGATACGGATGTACATCCATTATCATCCGTGACAGTGACGGAATAAGTCCCTGCCCCAACGTTTTCATTAAGTTGGGTATTTGCCCCATTGCTCCATAAATACGAATATGGTGCCGTACCTCCTAAAGGGGAAACTGAAAGTGCTCCATCCATTGCACCTGGGCACGAAATATTAAACCCTCCTGCATAATTAGATACTATTCTTGCACTAGATGTAAGCACTGCAGGTTCATTTACAGTAAAAATATCCTCCACAGTACATCCATTAGCATCCGTGACGGTGACTGTATAAGCACCTATAGCTAGACCTGAAATCAACTCTGTTGTTTCCATAGTTGACCATTCTTGCGTAAAGGGTGCAGTCCCTCCATTAATAATTAGGTCTAAGCTTCCATCTGAGTCGCCATTACAAGATACATCTGAAATAACTGCATCTAATGCAAGCGAATCTGGTTGGGTTAGGGTTAATGTTATGGAGTCCGTACAACCATTCAAATCAAATACAAAAACTTGGTAATCACCAGCCGGCAAACCAGATCTATCCCCATCATCTGTATTACTATCCAGTATTTGCTGAGGTGTTAATGCTTCATCGAATATGGCTACGTTGTCCATCAATCCGGAATAACGAGATGTTCCTTGAAATTGTAAATTACCAAAGGCATCATCACCAAATACGCATCCTAAACCACTTATAGATAAATTGGGATTAGGTATCACTATTTCATTACTTACTGGAAGCACCCCTCTTATCCCTACAACGCCATCGAGTATTAGTGCAAACACGCCATTTTGAAACACAAACCCAACTTGATGCCAATCATTATCTAAAGGTAACGGTATAGAAAATCCTTGATAAGGCGTAAAGTTAAATGCTATATTTCCTTGTAATACATTTTCATTTAGACGCAAGGCAACACCACCGGTCCTACCGCCTTCATCATAAAGTGTTTGTACTCCTCCAAAATTGGGTTTAATCCACATCAAAACAGTTCTTTCAGTAAAAGAAGTATCTAAAAAGAAACCATCATCATAACGAATACCACTAGCTCCATCAAATTCTACAGAAAAATCACCATCTATAGCATCAGTACTATAAGCAATATCACCTACAATACCTGTAGCATGGTGGTTGTTCCCAGTAATATCATCGGTATCTCCATCAAAGGCATAAAATGCCTCGGGACTTATATCATTCCAAGCATATGTATATGCACCAACCCCTCCTATAGCGGTTACATCAATGGTTCCATCCGAGCCACCAAAACAAGAAACATTTGTAAAGACTGCGGAAGAACCTAGTGGTGGTGGATCATTAAATACTAATGTGTCTACTACAGCGCAATTTAAACTATCCGTAACCGTTACGAAGTATTCTCCTGCACCAACGTTTCTCAAAGTATCTCCATTTTGCCCATTACTCCAGTTATATGTATATGGTGGTTGGCCGCCGACCGCTCTGGCAACACCCATTCCATCCATCTCGCCAACGCAAGAAATATGTTCGCCCAAATAATCTGAGAGAACGTCAGTGGCCACTATAGAGCTTGCGGGATCTTCCAGAACAATCGGGTTTTGTGCAAAGAATACCTCACAAAATCCAGTACCACTCCTTACTTCTAATTCATAATCACCTCTACCAAGATTTCCAAAAAATGGGGAAAATGTCCAAGCTCCTCCATTCAATCTATATTGCAATCCATTAGTTCCTCCACTAGCAGTTACTTGTATAAATCCATCATTTATTCCACATGCAGTGGGATCAGTATGAGATACAAGATTGATTACGGGTTCTGCACTAACAAATATATTATCAGTAGCAGTATTTGGACAGGTACCATCAGAATAAGTATAAGTGATAATATGTGAACCAGGGCCTGCTATACTCGGATTAAATACACCTCCTGAAACACCAGGGCCTGAAAAAGTTCCTCCCGAAATATTCTCCCCGGTTAAAACCACATTTGTATCTGTAATACAAAAACTATCTATAGGTATAGCCAAACTTACAAATGGAATATCGATCACTTCGAAAGAATCAACTGCTGTTCCTACACATCCATTTGCGTCGGTGAAATTATAAAAAATAGCATGCATCCCTATTCCAACGGAACTCGGATTAAATAAGCCTCCTACAACACCTGGACCCGAATAGGTACCTCCAGCGGGTGACCCACCGGATAATGGAATATTAAATTCATTTAGACAAGCTGAAGAGTCTAATAAATCCAAACTAGGCATAAAAGGATCCAATACTTCGAAGATTACTGTATCCATGGCAGTACAACCATTTAAATCTGCAGTTAATATTACAGTCTTTAAACCCGATACATCATATGTAGTAAAAGGAGGAAATACACCTACCGCTGTTGAGGGTGTAGCATTAGCACCAAAATCCCACGTATAAACTGCTCCACTATTATCATTAGTTGCTTGAAACTGTACATTGTTTCCAACACATTCAGATGGCGGTGAAATAATCTGTGCCAAAGGAGGGTTTGCGTCATTTATTGTTATAGGGTTATTTGCATATGGAAAGATGCAATTATTGTCGTTGTTTCTAATTTCTAGAACATAATCTCCCGTAGCTAGTCCAGGAAAGAAATTTGAGAATTGCCATGCTCCCCCATCCAATCTAAATTGTGGTGAAGTGGAGCCTTGTATTGCATTAACAATCAAAAATCCATCTGTCCCACCACAAAAGACGGGTGGGTTGGTAACTACAGAGGTAACTGTTGCCGCTGCACTTACATTGACATCATCAGTAATAACACTTGTACAGCCAAATTCGTCTAGAAAAGTATATGAAATAGTCGTCACTCCTGGTCCTACTGCAGAAGGATCAAAATTTGTCCCACTCACTCCAGGACCAGAATAAATACCTCCTATCGGATTACCTCCACTTAGTGCAAATGTATCTTCAATTTCGCAAGTTTCATCGTTGGGCAAAATAAAAGTTACAAGAACAGGGTCTACTACTTCAATTTGATCTGTGAGAAAACTAGAACAGCCATTACCATCCATATAGGTATATGTAATAGTATATTGCCCAGTCCCTAAGGATGCTGCGTTAAAAGTATTTCCACTTACTCCTGGACCAGAATATGTTCCGCCACTAGGTAACCCTCCATCCAAAATTAATGAACTACTTTGAACACAAATAGAATCCACAACCAAGTCGAAAGTAATTTCGGGATTGCCATGCACTATCATAAAATCTTCCGCTGTACTTATACAACCATTTGCGTCCGACAATGTATATGTAATAGTATGCACACCTGGTCCAGCAATAGAAGCATTAAAATTATTCCCAACTACTCCCGGACCTGAATAGGTACCACCAGTCGGCATTCCTTCAGTTAAAAGTCTAGTAGTACTAACCTCACATTCATCTGTATCGACTAAATCGAAAGTTACGGCCGTTTCGTCAAATACAGTTATTTGATCTGTCGCTGATAAGGCACAGCCTCCTTCGTTAACAAAAGTATAGGTAATCGTATATGTACCTGCTCCCACCGATTGAGCGTTGAAATTTCCACCACTTACCCCAGGGCCACTATATACACCACCTACAGGATTGCCGCCTTCTAGTGTATTTAATACCTCATCACTACAATCTATGTCATCTAATAGATCGAGCGTGACTGTAGGTAAATCAAATACTTCAATATCCACTGTAGCAGAAATAGAGCAGCCATTTGAACCGGTTGTAGTATAAGTAACTGTATGTGTACCTACTCCCGCAATAGTAGGATCAAAATTAGTCCCCACTACGCCAACACCAGAAAACGTTCCACCCATAGGAGTAGCTAAAACACATTGCGGCACAATAGGAATCTCATAAATTACTGCACTTTCATAAATGGGTTTAATATCTTCTAACTCTCCGATAGGATTATATAGATACGCGGTATCTCCCGCAGCCCCCCAAATAGGGCATTCTGCTCTTACACTACTCACTTCTACACTGGAACCTAAAGACCCTGTTATAGGGCCCGTCATCGTACCATCCAAATATCCACTATAAATCCTTAAGCTTTCTCCCGCTTGTAATGTACCACTGTCAAAATCTATACTTGATCCACAACAGCCAGGAGCAGGATTGGTAGCCACATCTTGTATAGAGTAACTCGTTAAATCAATAGAGCCAGGGCATGTCCCACAGCCTAATGCTGTTATCTCAATATATTCACCGTTAATTCCACATGTTCCGTCTCCATTCGCATCTGAAGCTGAAATGTACAGGATGGGCTCAGGTTGATCAGCACAATTTATTGCCGCGCCAGTAAGATCTAAAGGTACATCTGTAACACAAATATAAGTTGTATCCAGTGTAATGCTTGCTTCAGAATTACTAACATATACGAATATTGAAGATGAAACTGAACATCCAGACTCAAAAGTAACCATTAGCGTGTACGTACCTGAATGAGAATCATCGACATTACTTATTATAGGGTTTTCCAAGGTAGAATTATAAGAGTTCGGTCCAATCCAATCAAAACTGGCTCCTACATAATTAAAAGGATTTGCTGCAATAGTTGTAGTGAGTTGAAGATTTCCTCCACTACAAACCGGGGCTGCTGTCCCCGCTGTAACACTTGGGCTACAATCACTATCCGCACAATCAATAAAGCCATCTAGATCATTATCAATCCCATCTCCACAATCTGTTTCTTCATTCGGATGTACATTTACCGTGAACATTACGCTATCAACACAGCTCTGCTCATCATAACGATATGCAGTATAAACACCTGCTTGATTTTGCTGTATGTTAGGAATACTTAAAGGATCCCTAAATGTGCCAGTGTCATTTATTTGATACAATGAATTAGGTCCTGACCATATAAATACTCCATCACCAAAAACTCCTTGAAAATCTAAGGTAAGATCATTTCCTTCATTTATTGCTACAGTAGTTCCCACTACCTCTGGATTTGTATTAATCTGATATTCTCCTATAAAGGTGGTAGGCTGACAAATACAATCTTGGTATTCTATCCCGTCAAATTGCATAGAAAAACCCACAAAAACTTGAAAGAAGGTAACACGAATAAAACGGGCACGATGACTAGCTACTACATCAATACTAGTAGTGCCTGTAGGATTAACAATTGATACTGGGGAAGTACTGTTCAAGAAATAATTAATCCCATCAATAGATTCTTCAAACCTCAGACTACCGTTTATAGAGCCCACATGAACAGTATAAACCGTACCCGTATCTATAGCATTTTCCAATTCTAAATCGATTGATTCTGTAAAACCAATATTCGCAAATAGTCCGTCAGGGCTACCTATTGCATTACCTGGATTGGTTATATCCGAATCGTTATGTGTATCAATTACATGAAGAGTTGGTTGACATTGAGGATCCTGACAATCTATCAACCCATCTCCATTATCATCTATGCCGTTATCACATATT
>CAYZUW010000013.1:4674-26038 GCA_964481325.1 uncultured Saprospiraceae bacterium | reverse complement strand
TGGGTTTACTACGCCTGCACAATGTGAAACTTTAGGAAAAATTCATGTGAACTTGACAAATGGTAGTGCTCCGTATACTCTTCATGTATCTGGACCAGTTTCGGGTTCTGCAGTTACCTACAACTCTAGCTTTAATATTGTTGATCTTCCCGGTGGAACTTATACAGTAAAGATTGACGATGCTAACTCGTGTTCAGATGAAATGATATTTGTTATTGAAGATGAAAATATAGACATCAACTTGGTACCGACAAATGGTATTTGTGGTTCAAATGGTTCATTAACTATTAATATTTCGAATGGCAAGCCGCAATATACAATTGCATGGTCTGGGCCAAATAGTGGTTCAGTGGTTACATCCTCATCTTCTTTTGAGATCCCTAATTTACCGAGTGGATCATATTCAGTTACAGTTAATGATGCCAATTGGTGCGAAGACTTTCAGGTTGTAAGTATTGATAATACTATTGCTAATCTGAGTGTGGATTTGAATATAGAAAATGGAACTTGTGGAGAAGGTTCAGTGTCATTAAATTTCAATGACGGTACAACTCCTTATACCATCACCTACACTGGACCAGAAAGTGGTAGTGCTACTTCTTCGACTAATGGTTTTGGATTAACAGATTTGGCTATAGGTACCTATACAATTAATGTATCGGATGCTGCAGGCTGTACATATAGTGAAGTAGTAGAGGTTGGTTCTGATGATTCTGTAATTAATGTTAACGCATGGCCTAACGATGGTATTTGCGGTGAGCTAGGAAATATAGAATTAACTGTTACGAATGGTTCATCTCCATATACTATAAACTATGGTGGACCTTCGTCAAACTCGGTAGTATCTAATAGTCCAGTTTTTGTGATTGATGATCTTATATCAGGAGCTTATAATATAGAGGTAACAGACGATAATGGATGTACGGATTGGACAACAGCCATGATCAACAATACGGGTTCTGGTACGACTATTAGTACTTCTGTTTGGAATGGGTCTTGTGGTAATCCTGGTGAAATAACAGTAGACATTGCTGGAGGAACTCCAGGATACAATATAGCTTGGGAAGGGCCTACAAATGGAGCCGCTATTTCTGCTACAAATAGCTTTACAATCAACAATGCTCTTTCTGGAAGCTATGATATTACGGTTACGGACTCTCAAGGATGTAGTGACACTGGAGTCGAAGTGGTAACTAATGATTCAAATAATTTGAGTGTTCTATTCGAGACAACAAATGGAATGTGTGAAGAACCTGGTTCTCTTGCTATAAATATAACTGGAGGTACAGCACCGTATGCAGTGAGTTGGTCAGGCCCAGAATCTGGTTCCACTACAACAAGTACAAATCTCAATATTGAAGATTTACCTGCTGGTGTTTATGTGGTATCCGTAGTTGGTGTTAATGGCTGCACTACTACCGATGAGGTAGAAATAATAAACATAGGAACTCCACCAGTTGTGAATGTTTCGACATCAGCCTCAATCTGTAATGGAGGTGGATCTATCAATATAATGTTTGGTAAAGGGGATGCTTTAGTTTCTTGGTCAGGTACTTCTGTTGGAAGTTCAAATGCAAGCAATGGGTCGATTGTGATAGCTGACCTTGCTGCAGGATTGTATACTATAACTGTAGATACTGGCAACGGATGTCCCGTTAATGTCACTGCTGAAATTATTGCAATAGAGAATCAAGTCGACTTCACCGTTAATACGAATAATGCAATATGTAGTGTAAATGGTTCAGCAGAAGTTACTTTTGGTCCAGGACAATTTGATATTGTCTGGTCTGGTCCTGTTGATGGTAACGTGCTTGATAATACGGGTGTTTTTGAAATACAAAATTTACCACCTGGTGATTATATTATTTCTTTGATAGATAGTGATGGTTGTAAGAGTACACAATCGTTTACTATAGAAATGATAAACACTCTTGTCGATATTACTACCAATGGATCAAATGGTATTTGTAATACTCTAGGTCAAATTGAAGTTGCATTTACGGGAGGCACAGGAACAGTTTCATGGATGGGTCCTGCATCTGGTTCAAGTACTAGTAATAATGGTACGTTTACTATCGTAAATTTAGAGTCTGGGACTTATACAGTATCTGTAGAGCTAGGAAATGGCTGTACTGGATCGAGTACTGTGGTAATTCAAAATGAATCAGAAGCTATTTCAATAGCTGCAAATACGAACTCGACAATTTGTAATACAAATGGATCAATAAATGTATCTACATCGAGTAATGTAGCCTCATTATCCTATTCTGGACCAATTTCTGGTACAGGTTCGCCAATTTCAGGAAACTTTGTTATTGGTAATGCGCCTGCGGGTACATATAATATCACTGCGGAAAGTGTAAATGGATGTACAGAAGATATAGTTGCGATTGTAGAGACTAGTACGCTACCACTAAATCTAGTGGCTACTGGGATTAATGGAGCATGTAACGAAATTGGATCTATTAGTCTAGGTTTCGTTTCGGACAATATTTCAATTAGTTGGTCGGGTCCAACTTCTGGCTCTGCAACATCTACGAATGGTATATTTAATATTCCTAATTTACCGGCTGGAGCGTATGATATAACTATAAGTAATGACGCAGGATGTATAGAAACAGCTACGGTTAATATAATGAATGTACAGTCTACTATTTCTATTGCATCTAATGTTACAAATGTAGATTGTTGCGATTTAGGATCAGCTAGTATATCTGTAACGGGCAGTACAGGAGCTTTAACTTATGATTGGATTCCAAACATATCTACCACAAATACTGTGACGGATATTGCAGCAGGGATTTATTCAGTAACGGTAACAGATGAAAATGGATGTACAGCAGATGCTAGTTTCTCTGTTTTTAATGATTGCCAATGTCCTGATCTAATAGAAATGGATACATTATTCTTCGATGGTTCAAGCCCTGTAGAAGTCTGTGTGCCTATCCCATTTTTGGATAATAATCTTTATAACATAATTTTAAATAATGAACCTTATACACTTCCTGCAACAGCGTGTGATATAGATACCCTAATTCAGTATTCCTATGTAGTGTTATTTGGTTTAGGTCAAGATGGGCCATATCAGATAGATGAATGGCAGGCAAATGGACAAGTCTTTTCAGGTCAAGTACAAACAATGGATGACCTTACGGATTCGCTAAATGTATGGGATCCAACTGGAGGC
This sequence comes from uncultured Saprospiraceae bacterium, assembly GCA_964481325.1. GTDB lineage: Bacteria > Bacteroidota > Bacteroidia > Chitinophagales > Saprospiraceae > JALZVN01. The sequence goes on along the minus strand of CAYZUW010000013.1, from coordinate 22,851 downwards.
TGGACACATCAACCTGCGCAGTTTAGTATAGTAGGAGGAGATTCTTCAGGGGCGTATGGAAGCATAATGGCTACTCACTTAGGCTCTGGTGTTCAATCAACCATGAATATTAACTTTACTGGAATTGCAACTGGTTTTGGAGTGGAAATATCTAATGATATACCTGTTCAAGAGCTAATAATTACGGACACTGAATTTTGTTGTTCGGATACAGTAATTGTAGTCTTTGGAGGAGGTTGTGATTTTGCAGTAACAGAGACACATACGGATGCACAATGTAATACACTTGGTAGTGTTACCTTGAATTTGATGAATGGTAGCGCTCCATACGAAGTTGTATATACAGGTACTACTGCTGGAACCATGACTAGTTCGTCTAGTCAAATTAACCTTACAAATTTGCCTGCTGGGACCTATAATTTTATAATAACGGATTCAGAATCATGTGAGCAAACTATCATTGTTGTGATAGAGGATATCAGTAGTGATTTAATTGTCTCAGCCGTTGGCTCAAGTGATGCTTGTGGAGTAAATGGAAGTGTAGCCATTGATGTGACTGGTGGAACACCTGGGTATACTATTTCAGTTTCTGGACCTATATCAAGTACGCAGACAACGCCTAATGGCATGCTAAACCTTACAGGTCTTAGTGATGGAACATACTCAGTCGTGGCAACAGATGCTAATGGATGCAACAGCAACACTAGTTTTGTTATTGCCAATGGATCAAGTAGTACTAATTCAATTTTATTTATAACAGCTACGCCTATAAATGGTAGCTGCGGTCAGTCGCCTGGAATAGCCATGAACATATCCGGTGGTAACCCAATATTTACTATTAGTTGGACAGGCCCTGAAAATGGATCAACCACTACCAACAATGAATTATTTAATATTGGAGACCTAAGCCCTGGAACCTACAACATATCAGTTGTAGATTCCAATGGGTGTAGTGCAAGTACTACAGTAACTATTACAGATGATAATGGCAATTTTGCAGCTGACATTTTTGTAACAGATGCATTTTGTAATGTTTTCGGTTCTATTTGGATAGTTGTAGATGGAGCTTATGCAGGTACTCCCCCTTACTTGGTGGAGTGGACTGGTGACCAATCAGGAAGTTACCAGACAAGTAATTTGATTAATGATATTTCAAATTTACCTGTAGGAACATATACAGCCTCTATTACAGATGCTAATGGATGTTCTATGTCGCAAACCTTATCCGTTTCAGAAAATGGAGTGCCAACTTCATTTGCAGGCACAGTAGGAAATCCTACAGATACAAATGATGGGACTATTTTGATTGAAATTCTTACGAACAATCCAAACCATACCATAGCTTGGAATGGACCTACTAGTGGTACTGTTACTATAGGAGGGCAGTTCTTTAATATTACTGGACTTTTAGAAGGAACGTATACTGTAAATGTAGTAGATAAAGACGGTTGTTCTTCAACGCAAACATTTGTGCTAAACAATGTAGGTTCTGATCCAGGTACAGGAACAGGATCTGGAGGAAACGTCTTTGCATTGAATGTTAATCCTACAGATGTTACATGTGGCAATCCAGGAAATTTATTTTTGAATATTTCTAATGGTGCTGCACCATATACAATAGAATGGACAGGTGCTTCTAGTGGTACAGAGATATTTAATGGAAATCAATTTAGTATTCTTGACTTAGGAATGGGTTCATATTCTGTAACTGTGACGGACTCGTTTGGAAATTCAATTTCTGGAGGTGCGACGATAGCTGGCAGTATAGCATTTGATATTCTAACTTCGACAAATAGTGGCTCTTGCGGAAACGAAGACGGAAGCATTAGTATTTCTGTACTTAGCGGAACACCTAATTATACTGTCTTTTGGAATGGACCTGTATCAGATAACGCTGTTTTCACAAACGATGCTATTACAATTGATGAGTTACCTAGTGGTACTTATGATATAACAGTATCTGATGCAAATTCTTGCCCTCAGATATTTACAACAACTGTATCTAATTCAGATGGTACTCCGTCAGCGAATTTTGAATCTAGTACAAATGCATTGACAGGAACATTTTCCAATAACGCCTCTTCAGGATTATATGCATGGGACTTTGGTGATGGCAAAACATCTAACGCTATAAATCCAGTTCATGAATTTTGTGAGCCAGGGACATATACAGTTTGTCTTACCGTGACGAATACGTGTGGAAGTAATGAAGTATGCCAAGATGTAACCGTTAATATACCAACAGATATAGTTGTCCTAGATATTCAAGATGGAGTTGGAAGTACAGGAGCTATATTGAGTGTTCCAGTTACTATATCTAATTGTTCTTCTCTAGTTTCCTTAGCTGGATCTCTAGAGGTAGCAGATAATACAGTTTGTGAAATCGTAGGAGTAAGCCCAGGATTAATTGAGCCTACTTACCAGGTGAATAATTCTACGTTCAATTACTTGAATAATAACGGCGCAGGTATTTCGCTCAACGACAATGATATTTTATTCTATATCGATATCGAATTACTTGGGGCTGAAAATGAGTCTACAACGATTCGTATCTCAGACACTCCACTTAGAGTAGAAGTTGGATCTTTGGTAAATGGATTGCCAACTGTTTTGCCATCACTTCAGTTGAAAGGAACAGTTTCCGTGTCATCGGCTTCAAGAATATCTGGAACAGTAAGGACCTATTGGGGTGAAGGAATCAAAGATGCTGAAATAACTATCAGCAGTGCTGATCTTCAGTATATTCAGACAACGGATGAAAATGGATTCTATGAAGAGATAGATGTTTCTAGAGGTGAAGTTTACACTGTAATTCCAGAGAGAGATTTTAATGACCAAAATGGTTTATCTTCCTACGCATTGTTTGTAGGTCAAAGGTTTATCCTGGGAATGGATCCAATAGAGATAGTTTCTCCTTACCAAATAGTTGCTGGAGATGCTAACTGTAGTAATTCCTTTTCAACAATTGATTTATTTATACTACAACAGTTGATTATAGGGGCTACGGAAGGTTTAGATTTCTGCCCTTCATGGACTTTTGTTTTAGATAACAATCAAATGCCTGAGGACTTTGATGCATTCAATGTATTTCCTTATAATAATATAGATGAGGTTATGGTTACTAGTGACGAGGAGTCAAACTTTATTGGAGTGAAAGTAGGTGATATTCTTGGTCATGCAAATCCACAAAATATTGATGGCGCTGACCTTGACAAGTCTAGTGGTACACTAGAAGTGTATGTCAATGATGTAGATGTGAAGCAAGGAGAAGAATTCAATATTACATTTTCTAGCAGTAACTTTGATGACATTGTGAGTTACCAAATGGGACTCAATTTTGCGCACGAGAAAATGGCTTTTGTTGACGCCATTCCATCCGATCATCCTGATTTAGCTGGAGCAGCGATAGGAGATACAGGTGCAGATAAGGGTAATTTAAGAGTGAGTTGGTTCAGTCTCGATGGGGAAGGATTGAGTGTAGATAGTAGAGAGCAAATGTTTACATTATCATTCGTTGCCTTACAAGATTTTAATAATATTTTAGAAAATATAAATTTTGGCAATAAAGCACTTTTGACTGAAGCGCATAACGGAAATTTTGAAAGATTAGACATTAACTTGAATGTTGAGGAACCACTTGCTACTTCTACAAATGAAGTAAGTTTAAGCAACTTTGACCTTAAGCAAAATGTACCTAATCCTTTCAATGATCAAACGCAAATCAGTTTTGTTTTGCCACAAAGTATGAAAGCGGATATAAAAATCACTAATGCTTTAGGACAAACGGTAAAAGTAATTTCGCAAGTCTTTGATGAAGGAGAAAATACGATCACTCTTACTCAGAAAGAGCTAGGAATTGGTGTATTTCATTATTCCATTGAAGCAGGAGATGTCAGTATCATAAAGACAATGATATCTCTTAAATAAGAATCAAGTATTTGAATCAGGGCGTGTTTTTGTTGGTTTTTTGCGCGCCCTGTTCATTTACTTATTTAAAACTGATTACCATAGTTGTATGCTTCTTATCAGACGCAACTGGTATTTTTATACACACAGTAAAGAAAACAAGATGAAGGCTATTCTTTTGGCCCTATGCTGTATATTCACAGTATTTCAGTCGATGTTTGCACAAGATCTAAAATCTAAGTATAAGTGAGAGGTGGAAGCTACACCGATAGGTGTTTAGTTCGACATTTGATACAGTTGTAGTTTTTGTCGCCGATGATCCTACAGCTTTTATTCCTCATATCAACATGATAACTCCTAATGGAGATAATATAAATGATGCCGTAGATTTTGGTGATATTAGCAAGTTTGGCACAAATACTTTTAGAGTATTTAATCGCTGAGGAAAAATTGTTTATGAAAAAATAAATTATCAAAGTGATGGTGAAAGATTCGAAGGCATCTATAATGGAAAACAATTGCCAGCGGGAAATTATTATTACATTTTATCTTTTGTCAATGACCAAAGGATAAGACAGACGCTTTGTATAATAGAAGAATAGTGAATACCAATAGTTTGATAATGGATGTGCTTGCCTTTGCTGTCCCGTAAAGGCAAGCCGCCATAACTCATCTATACAAACCCGTTGGGTTTGGTGTTTAAAGATACTTACTGAAATAGTCAGGATGGTTATGTTGGCTATATGTTTATGTTTGCTCTAAAAACCAGTTCGTTTTTCGAACCGGTTTTAGCAGACATATTTTTGAAAAAAATTATCAAGTAAAAGAAATATGACATCTGTGAAAACCTTTCTTATTACACTTTTTTCTTTGTGGCATAGCAGTGTGTTGCACAGCAGCAGGTAGAACGTAGTACGAACGATGCTAATTCTTTTATATGGAACCCTGCGATGACTAGTATTAATAATTATTGGGAGATAGGTGCCAACTATAAACAACAGTGGGCTGGTTTTGAAGATGCTTCAAGAACGATAACGGCGTCGGTTCAGTATCCATTTCAGGGTAAGAATATGAGTGTGGGAATGTTTCTGTTGAGTGATCAGACGCATCCTCTACTTTATAATGCAGTTGGATTTACTTATAATTATCAGTTAAAGCTAAACCTTGCAAAGGAGGATTATTTTATACAACTAACAAAGATAAATTCTCATCGAATACACTTTACGCAGGTATTAGTGCAAGTCAGTTGTTCTCTTCAGATTTGATTTTTGAAGGACTTGAGCGAGACGTCAATTTGGCTCGAGTGCTACATGGCAACGCAATTGTTGGTGCTACTTTATTGATCGAGCGTGATCTATATTTTGAACCACCTATTTGGGTCAACTACGCGAGCCAAAATATATTTGACTTAAATGTTGGAGCGCGCGTAGAAAAAGAAAATATTTTTTGGGCGGGTGCGAATTTTACAACTTCGCAAACATTATCTGCTCAAGGGGGAGTTATATTGACGAATGGAGTATTACAAGATGGACAACTTCGCATTGGAGGTTTGGCTACTTATCATATTGGTAGATTAAGCTCTAGTCTTGGAGTAGGATATGAATTTTATATAGCCTATCGTTTTTACAATAATTAATTTGTGTGTTTGGGCGAGCCACTTACACTCCACCGAAAAGGTGTCGGTAAGTGTCGGGCTTCTACAGGCTCCATGTTCATTTCGGTACCCATATTCGTCCCTCATATGGGCACTGGTCCCTACGGGCACACCTTCCATATCCCTCTCGCAAAAGTTGTAGTTTAAAACTGAGTCCGCTCCGAAAAGTCACGAAACCACAAAACGACTCTTTTGGCCATATTTTTCATTTTCTCAATCCACTGATGCTAAGGCATCACTGAATTTCGAAAATAATAGATGAGTCCAATTTAAAATAATACAAAACCAAAAATGTTTCTCTTGGCGATATTTTACCTTTTCTCAATGAACTGATGCTCAGGCAGCACTTCATTTCCAAAAGCAAAAATCTCATCCAAAAGAATTCATTTTATGGAATTTGTCTTTCTTCAAACTGGTCTCATGCATCTCATCCAAAATAGCCCATTTTTTGCAATCCGCTACTTTCCAGAGTGGACTCAAAACTGAGTTTTTAGACTTATGACCTAAAAGATTATTTATTTAAGTACAATTTATCATTAAAGGTATTAGCCAATGTATTAGGGATAGAATGGATGTCCTCATAGGAGCAGAGCTAGGTCGCTTAGCCATGAGGACAGTCTCGACGCGCGACGGCGAGACCGTAGTCCAGCATAGCCCGACCACAGATAAAACATCACTCGACGATAGGAGAAAATGCTTTATCTGTGGGAATACCCAAACAATAAAAAAAATCTATACCAAAATTTTCTTAGCTTTGGATAAAATTATACAGCGATGAAATACCTCCCTTTTTTGCTTCTTTTTGGGTGCATGATTTGCCTTCAATCTTGTGGCAGTGTGCGTATGAATAAATTGATGAAAACCCACCACAGTTTATTGAGTGAAGCAGCATTGAGTAAGACGCTGTCGCCAGAACAAAAAATGGATATCCTTGGAGCTTCTTTTGTGCAAGTAATCAACGAGTCACTAGGCTATGTCAATCCAAAGAATTCGGTTAAGCATTTTGACCAGTACGCAAAACTGAACAAAAATGAAATCGATATGATATTGTCTAGTGTAGAAAGTTGGCAAGAAGATATGAGTGAGGTAGAGCAGATCCTGATGATTGCCAATATAGCTAGGAAATCTTACGCCAAAGACCTCATAACGCTGCTGCCGAAACTGGAGCGAAAGATCGATCGAAGTGTAAAGACAATAACTTTCTTAAGCAAATTTGTAGGGGTACTCACACCCAAATTTTAGAACATTTTTCTTTTTTTACCTCTTATTAATGTATAGAGATTAGCACAAAGGACGAATACGCCCTTATTTGTGCTAATATTGGATTTAAATCCTTAATTTTGAGGGTTAGTTTAGCGTCAAAAGTGCCTATTTGTAAGCAATATTGACCTAAAATAGCCGTTTTGCTTATTAATGTCTCTTTTTCATACTAGGCATTTACTTATTAATTGTTGCTGAATTTCAGACAATCATTTTATATGAAAAATAATTGCCTCCGTTTTTTTTTATTTCTATACTGTATTTTACTAGTTAATATTGGCGAATCTCATAGTGCTAAACCAGAGATGTTGGGTCCTCCCTTCAAGTTCAATGGTATGCCTAATACTATAGTAGAAGGCACTGTTGGATGTATACAATTTGAAGTGGAAGGATTTATGGATGTCATTGGTTTTCAGATAGGTTTTGAATATGATGCATCTGTTCTAGAATTTGAAAGTCTCACCTCTACGGTTCTACCTGTGGGTACAGAGTTAATTGCTTTTGCTACTACATCTTCGATGGGACTTGATTTTATCACAATAACTTATACGAATTTTGTAGGCACGGCGACTTTTCCAGATGGAACTATTTTGTTTGAGTTATGCTTTGAAGCTATTGGTGATGTTGGAGATTCTGCGAATATTTCACTAGAAGATGTGATTGCCAATGGTCAACCCACACAGTTGTTCACAACTGCAGGTACCTTTTTCGTTCCAGAAGTTTGTGGTACGGATACAGAGATTACTATTATAGATGATATTGCCGCTTTAGATGTCATCCCGACTGTTACTGCTGCGGACTGCCAAAGTTCTCAAGATGGATCTATTTCTTTGGAAATAGATGGTGGAGTTGAGCCTTATAATGTATTTGTGGAAGATTGTAGTACGGGGGACGTGATTTTTGGACCACAAGATGTAGGCTCGTCTGTGGCGATAAGCAACACCCTAAACCCAGGAGACTATTGCATTTCTATATCAGACAATAGTACTCCTTCTCTGACTACAAATCTTATGTTGACTATAGATAATAATGGCCCTAGTCTAGGCGTCAATTTTGATTTGACGGAACCTTTATGCAACGGCCAAGATAACGGAAGTATTGAAGCGTTTGCTATTTTAGATGCGGTCGAACTGCCTAATCCGAACCCTGATTTCAGTTTTCTTTGGACTATGACAGGAGGAGCAGGAGTAGTGGTAGGGCCCGTTTTATCCAATATAGGTGCTGGTAACTATGAAGTACAGATTACTGAGAACAGTAGTGGTTGCTCTATAACCCAATCTGTATTCCTCACTGAGCCTGTTGCATTCGAAGTGGATATATTGGCTACCAATGAAACATGTAATGGCCTTGGTATGGACGGTACTACTGCTGCAGTCACTATGGGTGGGCTCGGACCTTTTAGTTTTCAGTGGGATGACCCAAGTAATTCTACAGACAGCCTTCTGACAGGTCTTTCGGCTGCGAGTTATACTGTTATCGTTGAAGACGTAAATGGTTGCTTAGCTACAGATACGGAAACCATAGTGGCACCAGACCCACCAATGATTATTGGATTTGATTCTATACGTATTTCTTGTCCTGGTAGAATGGATGGTGAACTTACTGTATTGTTTGCGGATGGAAGTGCGATGGTGGACAACATAACATGGACTTTGCCAGATGGCTCTACTCAAAGTGGCGCTACTATTAATAACCTTGGACCTGGAGAATACTTGGTAACATTGACAGCAATAGACAATTGCTCTTCTAGTATGGTAGTAAATTTGGGCCCTGCAGAGGGATTAGAGATTGATCTTGTCAATTCTGTGGTAACGAATCCTGAGTGTCCTGGGTTTAATGACGGATCCATCATAGTACTAGTTACAGGTGGGGTAGCACCCTTTACTTATACTTTTGAAGGGACTGAAACTGTAGGGAATAACGGACTAGTATTTCCTCAATTGGTTGCTGGAGAATATATCGTATCTGTAACAGATGCTAATGGATGTGATCCTGTTTCTGCTGTTTTCGTGGTAGAAGATCCAGATCCTATTACAGTTGACTTTGTGGACATAGTTGGTGTTTCATGTTTTGGGCAGCCGCCCGCAAATGGTTCTGCTACCGCTATCCCTGCAGGAGGGAGTGGCTCTTTTATTTTTACTTGGGAGTCTGGCGAAATGGATTTTCTAACGAGCCAAAGTACGGCCAATTTTCTAATGGGGGATACACAAACACTCCAGGTTATTTCTGGCAACTGCGCTATTGATACTTTTGTGATTATTGATCAACCAGACGAAATAGTAGTAATGGTAGATGATGATATGTTTTCAAATGTCTCATGTTTTGGTGGAGATGATGGGCTTATAGGATTAAATGTCTCAGGAGGTACAGGTGACTTTACATTTGATTGGGGCGTCAATGGCACTACTAACCCTTTGACCAATCTTGTTGCAGATGTATATACAGTGATTGTAAGAGATGAGAATAATTGCGCAGAAACTGTGAGTATTGAAATTGCAGAACCAGATTCATTATCTGCTTTTATCAATAATGCTGATAATGTTAGTTGTAATGGAGCAGCAGATGGATTATTGTCAGCTGCATTCGACGGAGGAACTGGAAATGTATCATATGAATGGAGTACTAGTAATTTGGATACTTTCTCTACTCTCACGGCATTAGAAGCTGGAGATTATATAGTGACTGTCACAGACTCTAATGGATGTATAGATACCGCTATGGCTACTGTGGTTGAGCCACCACCTATCATTGCCGCAGTATTAGATCCACCACCCGCTTTATGTAATGGAGATCAAACAGAGGTTACCGTGGCTAATGTGACTGGAGGAAATGGAGGCCCCTATACATTTACAGTAAATGCAGGACCTTCAGTACCAGTGAATAACTCAGTACCAGTTTTTGCAGGAGATTTTACAGTATCTATTTTTGATTCTCGAGGTTGTCGAGTGGCTGTACCGGTGACTGCAGAAGAGCCACCACCTGTGACTGTGTCTGTTAGTGCGGAGCCTGTTATTAATCTAGGTGGAAGCACCTTTGTGTTTGCATTTGCAGAATCCGTAAATGGCATAGATAGTATTTCTTGGACAGAGTTTCCAGGAGATAGTACCCTTACATGCTATGATTGTTTGGATCCTATAGCTAGTCCTTTAGAGGATACAGAATACACTTTGACTGCATTCGATGGAAATGGATGTATGAATAGTGCTACTTTGTTTGTTGATGTAGATAGTGATAGAAACGTTTTTATACCAAATATTTTTACACCAAATATTGATGGTATAAATGATTTATTTTCTCCATTCACAGGAGTAGGGGTGTTGGAAGTAGAAAGCTTTGATATATATGATCGCTGGGGGGAAATCGTATTTTCTTTAGAAAATTTCTTGCCGGGGAGTACAGAGGCTTTTGGTTGGGATGGAACCTTTAGAGGTGAAGATGCTAACCCCGGAGTATACTACTATTTGATTAGGGTACAGTTTATTGATGGCGTTAGTCTCCTTTATCGGGGTGATGTTACGTTGGTTAGAGAATAAAAGAAAGGTAGTAGTAAATCAAAAAAAGCATGGTCCATAGGACCATGCTTTTTTTGTTTAGACTCAAAATGAAAAATACTTTTCTAAAATTCCATATTGACCTTAGGGATAGAAAAAGAAAATGTACTTCCTACATCTACGGTTGACTTTACCCAGATTTCGCCTCCCAACTTTTTGACAATCTTTTTGCATATGGCTAAGCCTATACCAGTGCCTTCGTGAGTCCCTCTAGGATGAAGTCTTTGGAATATTATGAATATTCTTTTTAATTGATTTTGCGGAATGCCGATTCCATTATCTGTAATGGAAAAAATGTATGAAATTTCATCTTCATCGCTTGTTATCTTTATTCTAGGAGCAACATTGGGCTTACTAAATTTCATAGCATTGCTGATGAGATTCTGTACCAGTTGAATTAATAAAGACTGGTTGCTAAAGACGATAGGCATAGCCTCAATCTGCACATCAGTCTTACTTTCTTCTATTTTCAATTTTAAATGCATCCTTGCTATGTCAACTACATCTCTTAAGTGCACTTGACTGAGTTCTACATTGGCATTTCCTATAGTAGTGTATTTTAGTAAATCTTCTAATAAGGTATTGATACGATTTACACCCTCTCCGATGTATTGAAAATACTCAATGGATTCCTCACCCAATTGAGTTTTGTATTTTTTCTCCAACAGCTGAGAGAAGTTGCTTATCATTCTCAACGGTTCTTTTAAATCATGCGAGGTGACATAAGCATATTGTCTAAGCTCTTCATTGATTTCTTTGAGCGCTTGGTTCTGTTCCGCAATACGTTCACTTTGCTTCAATAGTAGCGCTTTGTACTCATTATCCTTGATGAGTCGCTCTATCTTTTTTTGTTTGTCCTTTATTACTTGGCTTATTTCCAAGTCCAAGATTTGAAGATTCTGTTTCTTGAGTTGCAAGTCTCGGCTATTCTCTAGGTACTGGTCTTGGTAGGCGACGGCTTTTCTATAGTTACCTTCCTTTTTGTATACATTTGAAAGGGCTTCAAAGCAGACAATTTCCATATTTCGGTCGCCTTGCTTGGTAGCTTGATCCAGTCCCTTGCTCAAGAACCACTTAGCGGAATCTATTTTACCTTGTTGAAAATCTATTTGACCCAAATTGGTTAGGTGAATTTGATATCCGCTCAGATCAGGATCTTCGTTAAATAATTTAGATGCAATTTCACAATAGCTTACAGCTTCTTCTAGTTCTCCTTGCTCAATTGCACATTTTGCCATTTGAGCATTAAGGTGCGCGAGCATTTCTTTATAGTTGCTTTCTTCTGCAGATTGAATCCCCTGCGTGTAGTAGTTTTTTGCAATCTGAGCTTCATTCGACTCAAAGTGAATGTTGCCAAGGTTGTTATAAAGTATTACTTCAGTACTTGGTTCCAATACATCTTTGTATTCTTCTAAAACTGAATTGTACTTTTTGATGGCTTCTTGCGAATTGAATAGCTGAGCGTAGATGCTGCCTAGGTTGATCAAACTCTTAGCTACCTGCGCTCGAAAGTTGATTTCTTTACTCCTATCTAGCGCTTCAAACAAATACTCCATAGCTTCTCCATATTCGCCTTTGAGACTATGAATGATAGCCATGTTGTTTAGAGCCATTAGTTCCTTTTCTACATCCCCAAAAGCATTAGCATATTGAAGTACAATTTGATTATACTCTACAGATTTAATATAATCTTGCTGCTTTATATAAATTCTGACTAAAGAAGAATATAAACTCGCTTCAAGATCAGCACGAATATCCTTAGATACATTTTCTATTTGATCTATGGCCTCATGTGCAGTGGAGAGTGCATTTTTTAGTTCATTATTATCAATGTCTAATTCGACCGAAAAAGACATCCATTTGATTGATAAGTAAGGGCTGTCTAGTTGGCTTATTATTTTTTTTGCTTTCTTTAAACTTTCTCCACTGTCTTTTTTGCTGTGTTGTCTAATTTTACTTTGTATCAGATAGGCCTCAGCTAGTAATGAAGATTCTCCATTTGCTTTGCACAGTTCGATGGTCTGTCGTATGCGCTTATTTGCTTTAGGAACGCATTCCTTTTCTCCAAAATATTGATACTTCTTAAGGAGTATACTAGACAAAAGTAGATATGCCTTTGCAAGTGGTATAAAGTCCTCTTGCTTTTCATATTTAGGAAGAGAAGACTCGAGAAGTGAAATAGCTTCTGACAGTTTCCTTATACGGAAAAGGCTTTCAGCTTGTCTAAGCGTACTGAGATCAGATGATGATTGTTCTGTTGTAGGAATTACTTGGTATAACAAGGGAGCATTATTTAATACAGTTAATTTGACATCTTACTAATGACTACACCTTCTAAATAAACTTTTCGTGTTTTGGGAGAACCATTAGTTGTTATAGTCACAGTTGGTTTTTGGCTTCCTAGTTTACCAGTACTATCATATTTAACACCAATAAACCCTTTTTCACCAGGCGGGATAGGTATAAAAGGGAAACTAGGTTGTGTACAACCACAAGTAGCTTTAGCATCTGTGATGACTAAATCTTTTGTTCCTGTATTGGTAAATTCGAATTTATGTTCGATGACGTCACCTGGTTTGATAATTCCAAAAGCATGCGTGTCGTTGACAAATTTCATTTTGGCTACCTTCTTTCCTGAGGTAGATTTCTTTTCTGTAGGTTTAGAATCTGTACTAGCTGTCTTATCTGTCCTAGCAGCTTTATTGGTGGAACTTTCTTTTTTAGATGAAGATCTTTTTTTCTTGTCTTCTTCTACATAAAATTCTATCAGTTTTGGCTTGTCTACTTTAGAATTTTCCATCTCTTGAGTCGAGCTAGCTTCAGATTTAGAGCTAGATGTTTTTACTACCTTAGGCGCTGCATCAGCACTCTTTTTAACTTGAGTAACTGGATCTCCTTGACAGGCTGTGATTGCAAAAAATAAAGCGAAGAGTACGAACTGGATATTTTTCATGTTTATTATGAGTATTTACTCCCATTAAGACGGTTTGGGGATGTATAAAGTCTTTAATTATACGGATTTTAACATTAATCCTCACAAATATAGTCAAAACATAAAAGCTTGAGATACAATATTACCTTTATAGAAGAATTCTATGCAGTAAAACCCTATCGAAGCATAGTGACACTGCCTGTACGAATCTGATCTATACCACTACATCTGTAGAATACACGGTATAAATAAACTCCTGGGGCGAGTTGATTTCCTTGAAATGTTCCGTCCCATTGCCCAAATGCATCATCAGAAAAGAATACTCTACCGCCCCATCTATCTAATATCTCGATAGAGACAAATTCTTCCAAAGCGAATGGATTACTTATACCATAAGTGTCGTTGTGACTATCTCCATTAGGCGTAAAAGCATTGGCCATGAATAGTTGTTCACAATCTAATTCAGCTGGGTTGATAACGGAGATTCGGATGCTATCAGAAGCAATACAATCCCCTTGATTGAAAAATAAGGAGTAGACCGTCGTTTCATCTGGAGTAATGCTTGTATTAGGATCTGAGATGTCACTAACTCCTTGTTGAGGGGACCAATCAAATGTGTTGGCACAAGTATTAGAGCTCGTAATATCTACTGTATTGCCTAAAAAGATTAATGTATCTTGAGTTACTATATCATCTATCGGGACAGCTAAATCGCTAATCTCGTTATCACTTAGCGCTCTGGAATATACCCTAAGTTCATCTATAAGACCGCTAAATCCAAGATCTGATAAACCAAGACAGGGTCCTCCGGAAATAGTTAGATTTATATTTTCATTAGAGACGTCAACTCTTGAAACGGTACTTTGTTCGCGTATGAGAACGCCATCTAAGAATAAGCTTTGAAAAGCATCTCTCCGTACAAAAACGACATGGTGCCAGCAATTAGTGTCATCCAATTGTTCGTTAAACAAGATTCCTTTTCCATCGTTTTCCTGCAGTTGAGTGATGATTGAATTTGAAGCAGGAGAGACTCTTATTGAAAACGAATTTTGATTATCACAAAATTCTCGTCTAGAGAGGAGATCTTGGATACCCCCTGCAGTAGACTTGTAATAAAAACTAATGGTAAAATCCACTATATTGAAAACGGATTCAGTACCTGGGATAATCATGGAGTCATCTAGGCCATCAAATAATAATGCGTTTCCAGAAACACCACAGTCACAACCTGGATTACCAACAAGAAGTCCATTGACTCCGCTTCCGACATCATCTGTTCCATCACAATTGTTAAAGGAAAAATAACGGAACAAGCCGATACTTGTTTGAGCATAAACCCCTGTATATGAGGTGGCAAGTAAGACTAAAAAGAGAATGTATCTAATCATATACGGTCGTGTAACTTCTGATATTAAACGTAAAAAAGCACCCAAAAGTATGATTATTTTGACAAATAACGGCTATTTAAACATGTCAGAAAGGTCGCCCATTCCAGGAGGAAGCAAACCTGATACCATCTTCTGACTTTCCTCTGCCTCTTTGGCGCTGGCTTGTTCTATAACTCGATTCATAGCGACGACTAATAGGTCTTCGATTTGTTCTAGATCATCTAGGTCTACTTTCTCTTTATCGATAGATACATTGAGTATTTCTCTAGCAGCATTAGCAGTAACTTTAATGGCGCCATCGCCGGCCTCTGCTTGTACTGCGATGCCGGCTAAGGTAGCCTGCATTTGTTTTTGTTGTTCTTCAAAGTTGCCCATCAAATCTCCTAACATAGTATTATATTTTGCTTGTAAAAGTACGACTTATTCTTGGAATTGGGTTTTAGAAAAGCAGATTCTAGGACACACAACCTTTTTCTGCATCTTCAATTTTCATTCTCGAATATAAGTTGAGAATATCTTGATGCGACAGTGGTTTCTCAAATATTCTCAATTCATCGATGATGCCATGGAATCTTCTTGTTCCTCCTCCTATACATGGACCATTACCGATAGATAGGGGTGTATCATTGGCGATGTCTACACCACTGCAGCGCCGCGCTTCATTCATTAGTTTACCATTGACATAGGTATAGGCTTTGACCCCTGAGCGTACTAATGCAAAGTGGTGCCAGGCGCCGTTTTCTAGAGGCGCATCGAGATCTCCAAATTCTTTAAACTCTTCTTCGACAAAGTCTGTCTTCATCATTTGATTTTGCTGATCGAGAAAGATTTCGAAGCTGTGATCATTCTCACAATCCGAACGCTTGCTCATTAAACTCTGTTTGAAGATAGAATTGCCTATCGGTTTGAAGTAAAAACTTACAGTCAGGTCACTGGTCGTGAAGTAGTCGTTCACGATTCCTTCAAATTCTATATAATCCGTTTGACCATTGAGAAGGAGACCATTGCCATCCACACCACACCTGCATTCCCCATTGCCATAGATCCTGCCATGAGAGTCATTACCACTTTCGTCAAGCGCATCACAGTCGTTGAATGAGTAATAGGCAATCAATCCATCACTTGGAATGGTTATATCACTGGAGGCAGCCGGAGTATAGAGTAGACCGCCTAAGAAGCTGAATAGGATGATAAGTTTGTTCACAGTTCTAAGTTTGTTATCAAAATACGGCTTTTTAGCTGTAATTCAAAACCTTGCTCACTTTTTGATAGGTCTCAAGCTTCTTACCCTTATTCAGAACGCTATGGTCTATATAATCAAATTAGGCCAAAGCGTATTTTAATAAAAACTTTCAAATGACTCTGTAAATCAGTGCATTAATGAAGATAATAAGACTACCTTTAGGAAACCGCTACCAAATACTTGTAATACGTGGGTTTAAACTGATTGATTTTGGCGCAAACTGGCTTATAGATATTGAATATTTTCTTAATAAAGCAGTTTGTCAATGAGTACACCGATATATAGTGTCCAAGAAAAGACCCTTTTTTCCAAAAGCCTCATCTGGCAAATCAATAAAGATTTTTATCAACAGAATGGCATCTCCGCTTGGACTAGTGGTGTAGTCCCTCATAAGATTACCAATAGTGCCCTCGCGGCCACTACCTATGCAGAGCTTATATATGCTTTCCTAAAAGATTTAGCCAGTAATGACCAAACTACCCATATGGTCTATATCTTAGAATTAGGCGCTGGCCACGGACGACTATGTTTCAATATTCTAGAACACTTGAATCGCTTGATCTCTGAAGATGACGAATGCACAACACCATATTGCTATGTGCTGAGCGATATCGTCGAAGAAAATTTATCTTATTACGATAATCATCCAAGACTTCAGGAATATATAGAAAGAGGGATTTTAGACATATCTTATTTCGATGGGACTGAAAGCCAAGCCTTGAATTTACGAAAATCAGAAAAGACGATTTCTTTTGGAGAACTGGATCAACCTATACTGACCATAGCTAATTACTTTTTTGATTCCCTACCCAATGAGCTTTTTTACATTCAAGATAAAACCATTTTTGAATGTTCTATTGCTTTAGACTCGACTGTTAATCCTGTAGATAAAAGTCCTAAGGAACTTCTAGAAGAGATGGATCTTACTTACCATAAATTACAGGTAAAAGATCCTGTTTTTGAAAATAAAATATACAACGAAATACTTGATCAGTATGGGCAATTAGAGAGTGACTCTTATGTCCTTTTTCCAAAGACCGCCTTAGAATGTCTAGCCAATATTTCTGCCTTATCAAAAGCAGGTCTATTGTTGTTAATGATGGATAAAGGGTACAAAGAAATTCAAGAATTAAAAGGCATGAAAGTGCCTGATATAGTAAAACATGGAAGCTTTTCTTTGTGGGTTAATTTTCATGCTATCTCTCAATTTTGTATCCTGAATGGGGGTATCTCGATGTTAGATTCCTCTACAAATTTTAGTATAGAATTAGGTTGTTTCTTTTTTAATAAACAAGCTTTAGCGTATCCGCAATTTGCACAAACTTATCTTAAGCATTCCAAGCAAATTAGCTTGGACGATTTCAATAGCATTAAAAAATTTATCTTCCAAAATATAGGAAAGGCTAACTTGTCCGAGTTGTTGGGATTCGTCAAGTTGAGCTCGTATGATTCGACCATCTTTATCAGCTTACTTCCAGCTATCAAACAACTGTCAAAGAGACTTTCTAACAAACAACGAGAACGTCTAGGGCAAACAATAGATGAAGTATGGTTAAGGCATTACGCTATAAAGGGCGACTATGATTTCTCTTATGAACTTGGTGGATTGATGTATGACCTAGGATTCTATAAAGGAGCACTAGATTACTTTAAATACTCAACGGATACTTTTGGTAATAAAGTCGATGTTTATTACAATCAGATTTTATGTTACTATCAGCTTCGCGAAGATGTTTTGTTCTACGAAACATTAAATGAGGCGAAACTTAAATTCCCTCAAACAGAATTATTATTGAGCTTGGAAAAGTTGGATATGGGGTAGGAGAGTAATTATACATAGCTAAAGAATAGTTTAGTCAATTAACGATAGGTACTTCCTTCGCTCTTCTCGATACAGATTTTAATTCCTTTACCTTAAGAACGCTTTTGGCTTCAATAGGATATTGGTATACGGAGCCCAATTTTAAAACTTTGAATTTTGATTTCCTTTCTTCTTGTATGATGCCATATCTGATTTTTTGTTCAAAATCTTCTAGATGGAAGAGGCCTAATCGATTTCTATTTTGGTTGATAATATTTTCATCTTCATGGTCAAGGGTATAAAATTTGGAGTCTCCAGAAAACTTAATGGTTCCCGTATCCACAAAAGATCCAACGAATCCAATCCTTGATTCAGCAATATTAAAATAGCTGGCAGCTGTTTCGGGCGATAGATGACCGTCTTTAACAGCATCTATAATAAT
>CAYZUW010000013.1:0-4574 GCA_964481325.1 uncultured Saprospiraceae bacterium | reverse complement strand
AATAGTAGAAAAGCCCCAAACTACTTTCCGTTGAGTATAGATATAAGAATAACGACTAATTTTCAAATAGGTACATTTAAAGTTAAAATCCTTTTCCCTAATTCATTAATAAATATAGTAGGGGAATTTCCCGGGCGAGGGGTGGTAGTGATATGAGGTAGTCAAGAAGGCTAGTGCTCCAAGATGAGACGTAGCTGAACGACCGAGTGAAGATGCGACGAATCTTAGGAAGCACAGCCTGAGTGGCTATTGAATACAAACGGACGACCCAGTCCCTCGCGGGCGGATAGGGGTAAAGGAATGAGGGACGCCCCCAAATAAGCAAAATATAACTAGAAATATAAATCGAAAAGGAACTACTAAAACGCTTTGTGTATAGCGTCTCCCACGTAGAAAAGGTAAAATAATATCAGCATCAAGCCTTCCCACATAGTTATTTTTTTATTGTTGGACACGATGCCGAATAGAAGTGTCATAGTTATCATGATGGGCAAGCTGGAGGTAAGGATGTGCTCAGGAATTTCTAAGGTGCCAAAGAATCTGGAGAAAGACATGACGCAGTAGGTGTTGAAAATATTTGAGCCTAAGACGTTTCCGATAGCGATAGAGGTCTTGCCTTTTTTGGCAGCTCCGATACTCACTATGATCTCAGGAAGAGAGGTACCAAATGCGACTACGGTCAAAGCAATCATCTCTGGACTGATGCCCGCTTTCAAAGATAGATTGGAGATGGCCTGAATAGTGAAGTCCGCCCCTAACCATACCATGACGCCACCAAGAATAAGCAGTCCGTAGGTTTTAGCACTTAGCTTTTCCTTGTCTTCATCTTCTTCATCTCTTTCGTTTTTGAAAGAATACATAAGAAAGATGGCTAGACCTGCTAAGAACAAAAAGGCTTCGAAGAGGGTGAAATTTCCATCTTGTATGGTGAAGTACAACAGAAAAGCAGAACCCCATAAAAAGGGCATATCGATGTGCCAAATATTGTATTCTAGATTGATCTGCCGAATACTGATAGCGACTAAGCCCAAGACCAGCGCTATGTTGGTAATGTTCGAGCCAACCACGTTGCCGATAACGATAACGGACTCACCTTGCAAAACGGAAGAAATAGAAGTAGCTAACTCTGGCAAGGAGGTACCAAAGGCAACTATCGTAAGTCCAATAATGAAAGGAGAAATTCCAAAGGATAAGCCAATTTCTTCTGCAGAGTCAATGAACCAATCAGAGCCCTTGAGCAGAGCCGCAAGGCTGACTACGAATATTCCTAATTGAATCAGTATCTCCACAATAAGTGTTAATTGAATTTGAGTGCCAAAAATACACTTCTTTTATATAATGATAGTTAATATGTATCAATTCATTTATAATTCAATCAATCCCAAGTGTGGAGATATACTCAATGGAAATAGGTTTGGGGCAATTTATGCGAACTTATTTTGGTCACTATGAATAGAAATGTTGCGTAGCACAAAAGATTCTGTGAATCTTTTCAACGAAGTGAACCGCTTGCGGGTGGGCTAGTGACGCAGGTGATGTCTTAGCATCAGCGAGTATTCACAACGCAGATAGTGGTCAAAAGAAGAAGCATAAAAGCCCCAAACTATTTTCCGTTGAGTATGTAGAATGTTAGCTTTTTTGTAACTGACTGTGCTCTAATATGACCACAGGTCGTGCTCAAAATTTTGTAGTTCTTGCTTTACTTTTTCCGCTTCTTGTAGTAGGGTAAGTCCTTGATACATGTCTTGTAATCTATTGTCTCGGACATTGCTCTTCTTTGTAATATGAGAGGCGAACAAACGCATCTGAAATAAGTCATCCCAAGTTACTTGAGCGGCATCGTTGAAATCGTTAGCCACTTTCTGGCGAGATAAATAAGTACGCGCGCTGGGGAAATGTATCCAGAACAATGGTTGCTCATACAGGGCTAAGCCATCTTGGTCAGTGCGAACCTTAATAGGGGCAATGCCAATAATCTGCACGCGCATAGTAGAGGTGGCTTCGTCAAAATACCAAATTTCGTTTAATCGGAATTTTTGAACCTGCTCGTATCCTATGTCATTGCGTACAACCTCAATATTTTCAATGAATAGCTCTGGGTCAAATAAGGTGATGGTGTCTATTTGATAAAATATCCCTTCCATCTCGTCTATTGCTTCCGAGAATTTGGCGTCTCTATACAATGTAATGTCCCCATTCTCAGCACCTTGTCTCAATAAATTAAAAAATGGCGCTGCTGGGTACATAAATGGGAGGTTTTGTTTTTGCTTGACATCTATCACTCTAGATATGCGTTTTTCCCAGAATATATCTGCTTCTCGTATGGGAGGATATTTTAACATAGTTCGTTCCTTAATCATACGACGAGAAACGATGTCATCGATAGGAGCTTGGCTAATCACTATATGACTAATGCACATAAGGAGGGCTCCTACAAAACAGGTCAACTGATTCATATTTATATATTTTTAAGTATGGATAATAAAAGTAAATTTCCACTATTTGTGAAAATTCTAGCATTGATTGAATAGTATCAGCCCAGTAATAAAACTCAGGATAAGGGGATATCGTAGTATATCCCCTAAATAACTGATGTTGGGAATATTTGTTGTTAAGCTTACGATTATATAATGTGTTAATTGATAAAAGAAACATATTTTTGTGATAGAATTTTGAAAAATGCCATTGGATCAAGTAGACGTAGATAAGCTAGGAGAAGAGAAGGAGATGTCCTTTTTGGAGCACTTGGAGGAATTACGTTGGCATATCATTCGATCCGTCAGTGTTATCATTGTTGCTGGAATTGTACTTTTCATAGCACAAGATTGGTTTTTCAGGGACGTTGTAATGGCTCCTACTACGGATGATTTTCTGTCGTATCGATTACTGTGCAGATTCAGTAATTTTCTTGGGATGGGAGACAGCTTTTGCATTGTGCCGCCAGAATTTGAGGTTATAGCAGTTGGTTTTGGAGAGGCGTTTATCACTGCGGTTAAGGTGTCCATTTTTGGAGGCTTTATCATTGCTTTTCCTTATGTCTTGTACGAGGTTTGGAAATTCATCAAACCGGGCTTGTATAAACAGGAGCAATCTGTCGCAAGAGGTTTTGTTTTTGTGTGTTCTTCCTTATTCTTGACAGGTGTTCTTTTTGGATATTATGTTATTGCACCCTTTGCGGTGAAGTTTTTATCTGGGTATACTTTACCTGGTATAGTTAACAAACCTACTTTGGCTTCCTATATTGATTATTTGTTGATGTTCACCGCACCCGCTGGAATAACTTTTGAATTGCCTGTAGTCGTTTATTTTTTAGCGAAGGTTGGTTTGGTAAGCCCAGAGGGAATGAAAAAATATAGAAGACATGCGATTGTTGTGATTTTAATTGGGGCCTCTATTATCACACCTCCTGATGTGGTTACACAATTTTTGATTGGACTACCTTTATTTGTTTTATATGAAATTAGTATTATAATCGCAAGAAGAGTACAGGCCAATAATGCTACAAATGAATTACAAACGACTTCCTAATAAATGATCAAACAACTTTCTTCTTCTTTGACTTTGTTCTGGGCTGTAGCAGTGCCTACTATGTGGGCTGCATTCTTTGGCGTGTTTACAATTGCTGTTTTTTTTGTGGAGCGTGATTATTATGGTTTTGTTTCGAGTGGAGTATTGAAAATATTGATACCTTTTGTATTGTTTGGTGGATTAGCTTTGTGGTATTTTACCATCATGCGCTTTAAGAGAATTGATTTGGATGCAGACTTTGTGTACGCAACCAATTATATCAAAACCTATAGATATCCTTGGCATAATATAGAACACATCAAAACTAAAAAAGGAATCTTTTTCAATAAAGGGATTATCACCTTAAAACAAGGTGGGCAGTTTGGTTCTCAATTGCCTTTTCTTTTGAGTAATCGACGATGGAGAGAGTTTGTTGGTGAGAATATTTTTGGGATAGCTCAGTTTGTGAAGAAGGATTGAGGCGCAGAAAATTTTTTGCACGATTCTTGAATTGGTATATCCAATTAGATAAATGAAGTTATGCTCAGTTTGCAAGAAGGAATAAAAGAAACAAGAACAAAGTGCTATAAATGCATGAGACCCTCAAGTACATGTATTTGTGAACACATTAGTCCTTTCCAAACGAAGACTCGTTTTATTATACTAATGCACCCAAAGGAGTTCAGAAAAGAAAAAGTCGGAACAGGACGCATGACTCAGCTACAGCTTGAAAATTCAGAGATTATAGTAGGCGTTGATTTTACCAATAATGATCGTGTAAATGAAATACTGAGAGATGAAACGAAACGTTCTTTTTTACTCTATCCAGGAATAAATAGTTTCAACTTATCGGTAAGAAAGAACACTGAAACTATTTCGTTTATGGGTAAAACGCCCCATATTTTTATTCTTGATGGTACATGGCCCTGCGCTCGTAAAATGCTCAAACGGAGTAAAAACTTGCAAAATCTAAAACGGGTTAGTTTTGATAATAAAATAACATCGAAGTTTATCATCAAGCAGCAACCAGCCGCATTGTGTTTGAGTACTATTGAGTCTATTTATAC
>CAYZUW010000012.1:0-26436 GCA_964481325.1 uncultured Saprospiraceae bacterium | reverse complement strand
GGTATCCTATTACAGACGCATGGCAATGCGTCTGTAATAGGGTAGGAGCGGACGACTCGGTCCCGTTCCGATTTTTTCATCGGAATCGGGATGACCCCACATCAGAAGTATTATACTATCCGCATAAATTAGTTTAACTTTGGAGGCTATACTAAATTAAATTGAGGGGTAGACAAATAGGTATTCTATCTTCTATAAATATTACATCGAGCAATAAGGTTTATATAAATGAGTATCGTAAAAGAGGCAAAAGTCAAAAGCAAAAAAAAGCAGGCAGTAGCAACTGAAGAGTATATTGAGGTCGTCGGTGCCAACGAAAATAACCTGAAAAATATCAGCGTCAATATTCCGCGGGATCAACTCGTGGTCGTTACGGGTGTGAGTGGTAGTGGCAAATCTTCTCTAGCATTTGATACGATCTACGCAGAAGGACAGAGGAGATATATGGAGACCTTTACTTCTTATGCGCGGCAATTTATTGGAGATATGGAGCGGCCAGAGGTCGAAAAGATAGATGGTCTTAGTCCGGTAATTTCGATAGAGCAAAAGACGACTGGGCGAAATCCTCGTTCCACAGTGGGAACAATAACAGAGGTGTACGATTTTATGCGTCTGTTATTTGCGAGAGTGTCCAATGCCTATTCTTATGCGACGGGTAAACTCATGGTTCGCTATACAGAGGAGCAGATGGGGGAACATATTCTCAAGGATTTTAAGAATAAAAAAATATTGCTTTTGGCGCCGCTAGTACGTGCGCGGAAAGGACATTATAGAGAACTGTTTGATCAAATACGCAAGCAAGGGTACACGAAAGTAAGGGTAGATAAAGAGGTTTTTCCATTGGCGCCTGGCATGCAAATCGACAGGTACAAAGTGCATGATATAGAAGTGGTGATCGATAGGTTCAAGGTAGAGACGGCAAAGAAAGATAGACTGTTTACCTCTTTGTCTACAGCATTGAATATGGGCAACGGATTCATTATGGTGTCAGATCACGGCACGGGTGAAATACATTCTTATAGTAAACATCTAATGTGCCCTGAGTCTGGGATTTCGTATGAAGAACCTTCGCCGAATGCATTTTCTTTTAACTCTCCTTACGGATACTGCCCATCTTGTAATGGCTTAGGAAAAATTCCGCAAGTGGATTTAGATAAAGTGATTCCAGATGATAACAAAAACATAAATGAAATAGGTATAGCACCCTTTGGAGAAGTACGCGACAATACCACTTTTAAGCAGCTGCGAGCTATCGCTAAGAAACACAAATTTAGTTTTTCTACACCTATCAAAAAGATCCCGAAGAAAGCGCTGGAGATGATTTTGTATGGCAGAGAAAAGGCGAAAGAGCCAGCTAAAAAAGTAGCGCATGATCTAGTCTATGACTTGGGCTCAGATGGGATTGTAAATATGCTGCGCCATTGGTATAGCAACAGTAGCTCGGAGAAAATTAGGAAATGGGCTGAAGAGTTTATGACCATCGACCGATGTGAAACATGCGAAGGGCAGCGACTGCGAAAAGAGTCTAGGCACTTCAAGATTGATGAGAAAAATATTGCGGACTTGGCAAAGATGGATATCAATCTATTGTATGATTGGTTTGCGAAAATAGATAAGAAGTTAGACAAACGACAAAAGCTAATTGCCAAAGACGTACTCAATGAAATAAAGTTGAGAATAGGGTTTTTGTTGCATGTTGGTTTAGATTACTTGACACTAGATCGAGCGGCAAATACCTTATCGGGAGGAGAGGCGCAGAGGATTAGATTGGCTACACAAATCGGTTCTCAATTGACAGGTATAACCTATATTCTCGATGAGCCAAGCATCGGATTGCATCAGCGCGACAACCATAAGTTGATTACGGCTTTGCAAGAATTGGTGGAGATTGGAAATACAGTAATCGTAGTAGAGCATGACAAGGACATCATGTTGGCATCGGACTATTTGATAGATTTAGGGCCTGGCGCAGGGAAGCATGGTGGTGCTATAGTAGCAGAAGGAAGGCCTGCAGATTTTGTAAAAAATAAAACGCTGACGGCAGCTTATCTTAATAATAAAATAAAAATTGAAGTACCTAAAAATAGAAGAAAGGGAAGTGGAAAATTTCTCGAATTAAAGGGCGCAAAAGGGAATAATCTCAATAGTGTAGATTTGAAAATTCCGCTAGGAACCCTGACATGTATTACTGGAGTATCGGGGTCTGGAAAGTCAAGTTTGATAAATTCTACTTTGTATCCCATCATGCGATCTCATTATTATCGGAGCAATAATAAACCACTAGAATATAAAAGTATTAAAGGGCTAGATCTCTTGGATAAAGTAATAGAAATAGACCAAGCGCCTATCGGACGAACACCGCGTTCAAATCCAGCCACCTATACGGGTGTGTTTACAGAGATTAGGAAATTGTTTACGGGCTTGCCAGAAGCGAAGATAAGAGGTTATAAGATGGGAAGGTTTTCTTTCAACGTAAAAGGCGGAAGATGTGAGACCTGCGGAGGTGGAGGAAAGCGTGTGATAGAAATGAATTTCTTGCCTGACGTGGAAGTAGAATGCGAGACTTGTCAAGGTAGAAGGTATAATAGAGAAACGCTAGAAATTTTATACAAAGGCAAATCAATCAGTGATGTGCTAAATATGACGGTGAACGAAGCGGTAGATTTCTTTGGTCCTGTGCCTAAGATATATCGAAAGATGAAGACTATGCAAGACGTAGGCTTAGGCTATATCCAATTGGGACAACAAGCAACTACTTTGTCGGGTGGGGAAGCGCAAAGAGTGAAATTGTCTGAGGAGTTATCTAAACGCGATACGGGACAAACCTTTTATATTTTGGATGAGCCAACGACTGGGTTACATTTTGAAGACATAAAGCACTTGATGCACGTCGTAAATAGCTTAGTGAATAAAGGCAATACGGTAGTGGTCATAGAACACAATTTAGAGGTGGTAAAAATGGCGGATCACATTATCGACCTTGGGCCTGAAGGGGGTAAAGGAGGTGGAACTATTGTAGCTAAAGGTACTCCAGAAGAGGTAGTGAAAGTAAAGAACAGCTATACGGGCAAATATTTAAAATTGGAATTGTGATGATGCTAGCAAAACAATGCTAACTTTGAATAGTATAAGACTTATCTGAATGGGCCTAAGAAAGATAATAAATCAAGGAATGCGTTGGTACCTTTCTCAAAGGTATAAGCATATTCATGCTTTCTATGAAAACCCGATTCCCGTGCAAGAGGAATGGTTTGAGTATCTTATCAAATCTGCTCGTTATACCCAATGGGGTAAAGAGCATGGCTATCAGGAAATAAAAAATCGAAAGGACTTTTCTAATCAAGTAGCTATTCAGGATTATAACTCTCTTAAGCCCTATATCGAACGTGCCATGCAAGGCGAGCGAGACGTGCTATGGCATGGGGAAACAAAGTGGTTTTCTAAATCTTCAGGGACAACTTCGGCGAAGTCAAAATTTATTCCCGTTACGGATCAGAATCTGCACCAATGCCATATCAAAGGGACTTGGGATACAATGGCTATGATTTATAATCAGCTGCCCAATGCTCGGCAATTTGAATGTAAAACGTTGTTGATGGGAGGAGGACTAGAGCAAGTAGAAGGAAATCCTAGGGCACATCATGGAGATGTGTCTGCGATAATGATACAGCATATGCCCCAGGTAGCAAGGCCATTTTTTACACCAGATTTTGCTACCGCCTTGCATCCAGATTTTGAAGAGAAGTTGGCAATGATGACGCAAATGTTGAGTAAGGAAAAGAACATGGTGATGATTGGAGGTGTCCCTACTTGGTTGATCGTTTTGTTTAGACACATCTTAGACTATACGGGTAAACAGCATATGCAGGAGATATGGCCAAATCTGCAGGTGTACACCCACGGCGGGGTTAGTTTTGAACCCTATAGAGAACAGTTTAAAAATTTCTTTCCTTTAGAAGAGATTAACTACTTTGAAATATACAATGCTTCAGAAGGATATTTCGCTATGCAACATGGCCTAGAAGATAAAGACATGTTGTTATTGATGGATAGTGGTGCGTACTACGAATTCTTACCGCAGGCAGAATGGTATAAGAAGAACAAGAAAGCCTTGGCTTTAGAGGATGTAGCGATTGGAGAAAACTATGCGCTAGTCATTTCTACAAGCGCAGGATTGTGGAGATACATCACAGGAGATACAGTAGTCTTCACATCTCTTTGTCCGCATAAAATAAAGATAACAGGAAGAATCAATCAATTTGTCAATGCTTTTGGAGAAGAAGTTATTGTAGAAAACACTAGTAGAGCCTTGGCAACTGCGTGCAGCATTATGAATGCAGTAGTTAAGGACTATACGGTGGCCCCTATCTATATGAAAGGGAACAGTAAGGGCGGGCATCATTGGTTAATAGAGTGGATAAAACCTCCAAGTGATTTGGATACCTTTGGAAAAATCTTGGATCAAGAAATACAAGGACTGAACTCTGACTATATGGCGAAACGATATAAAGATTTAGCCTTAGAGCAGTTGAAGATAACCTCTCTGCCTCCAGGCACATTTCATAGATGGCTTAAACGTAAAGGGCGATACAATAGCCAAAGTAAGGTGCCAAGGTTGGCCAATCATACTGACTATATCGATGACATTCTCAATCTGATTAAATAATGGAATCCTATTTTGACCATAAATCAACAGCACTTTTGGCGACTTCCTTTGAAATAGAGGGAGCTACTGATAAGGTGACAGAAGAGGAGTTACTATATGTTTTGTCAGAACGGATAGGATATATGATCGAGCATAAGTTTGATTACCTGATGCATCTAATGTATCGTTTCGATGTATTGGAGCATAAGATTCGGGATGCCATTTCTCCTACCAATGAAGATCCTACCAATATAGCGCTTGCGAAATTGGTTATTGCGCGTCAGAAAGAGAGAATCATTTTGCGTCAAAAGTATAAATCCCCAGATATTGAAGATTTAGATGCTTGGGATTTTTAATTCAACTACCCCTTATTAAGTAATATGGATAAAGTGTTAATTACAGACAAGAGTAATGCACTCTTGCAAGACGGCCTGAGAGATTTAGGATTTGAAGTAGTGAATATGCCGGATATAGACCAAGCATTTGTAGAAGCGAACATTCAAGACTATGAGGGTATAATAGTCAGAAGTAAAATTACTTTGTTTGCATCTACCTTAAAAAAAGCCACTAAGTTGAAGTTTATAGGAAGACCTGGTTCAGGTCTGGATTTGATAGACTTAGATTATTGTAAATCGAATGGAATTGAAGTATGTAGATCAGCTACAAGCAATAGTAATGCGGTAGCAGAGCATGCGATGGGGATGTTGTTGGCTTGGACTAATAATTTGGTTAGGAGCAATAATGAAGTCAAAAAAAAGATTTGGCGAAGGGAAGCCAATAGGGGTATAGAAATAAAAGGCAAGACTATAGGTATAGTGGGTTTTGGTAATACAGGGAGTCGATTTGCTAAGAAACTAAAGGGTTTTGATGTACTTGTTTTAGCCTATGATAAGTACAAGACAAATTATGCAAAGGACCTTATTCATGTGGTAGAAACAGATTTGGAGGAGATTTGCCAAAAAGCGGACATCATAAGTTTTCATCTACCATTAAATAAGGAGACAAAACACTATCTGAATGCCGAATTAATTGAGCGCTTTAGCAAGCCCTTTTTAGTGATCAATACTTCAAGAGGCCCTATCGTGGATACACAAGCCCTTTTAAAAAGCCTACATTCTAATAAAATTATAGGGTCTTGCCTTGATGTTTTGGAAAACGAAGAACCATTGACATTCAATGGCTTAGAGAAAAATATGTATGAACAATTGTTTGAAATGGATTCTGTTCTTTTGAGCCCTCATGTGGCGGGTTGGTCGAGAAAATCAAAAATTCAAATGGAGTCCTTTTTACTCGATGAAATTGCGAAGAGGCTAAATTTGTAGTGTTAGAAACCTGATTTATCATGAGTTTTGACCCAAAATATATCTTAATGCTAGTTATCTTTATCATTAAGTGGGCTAAGCTTTATCCGTTTTATTTAGCCAAATAGAGACTATTTAGAAGGATATTAAAGGCTTACGAATAAGAAATTTAATAGATATATAAATGGTTTTGAGCAATAGTTGATTCCGATGTTTAGCAATATTGTCATTACTCAGTCAAGCACTGTGTTTTGTTTTGATAAAAGAGGCATTTTCATTAACATTGTGGATTCTAATGGTAAGAAAAACCATATTTTTTAACGAATAAAAAAACAATACTGTATGAAACGAAGTGTACTACTTTCATTATTGTTCATACTTTTTGGAACGGTAGCGTACGCTCAAAGTACCTCCCTTTCTGGAAAAGTTACGGATCAAGTTACGGGAGAGCCCGTAATGTTTGCTAGTGTCGCCATATACAAAAATGGGGTTCTGATTTCTGGTGCCGAAACGGACTTAGATGGAAACTACAATTTTTCTAACATTGATTCTGGAACCTACGATGTGGAACCTTCATTCATCGGATACCAACCTACAAGAATAACAGGTGTGGTTGTGTATGAAGGCCAAGCAAATATTGTAGACTTAGAAATAAGCGAAGGGGTTGTAATGGAAGAAATTGAGGTTATCGGCTATCGCGAACCTCTTATCCAAGCAGATAACACTACCCAAGGGTCAATAGTGACTTCTGAGGAAATCAAAAACCTTCCTACCAGAAATATTAATGGTTTGGCCGCAACTTCTGCTGGTGTAGGTTCATCTGATGATGGAGCAGCCCTTTCTATTAGAGGAAGTAGAACAGATGCTACAGTATACTATATAGATGGTGTACAAGTTAGAGGTAATTTGATACCTGAATCTGAAATTGACCAACTACAAGTAATCACGGGTGGTGTTGATGCCAGTTATGGTGATGTTGTAGGGGGTGTAATCTCTATTACGACTAAAGGACCTTCTAGTAGTTTTGGAGGGGGAGTAGAAATAGAAACTTCTGAGCCGTTTGATAATTTTGGTTATAATCTTTTTAGAGGAAACGTAAGTGGTCCTTTATTAAAGAGAAAATTTGAAGGTGGAGAAGAGAAATCAATTATCGGATTCCGTTTATCTGGTCAATACAGACGTCAGACTGATGACGATCCTCCTGCCCTACCTGTTTTTAGGGTCAAGGATGAAGTTCTTGCAGAATTGGAGGCAAATCCATTAAGTAACTCACTTATCGGAGGATTAGATGCTATAGTACCTACAGCACAAACTTTTGGAAATGACGAAGTTGATGTTTTGGATTTTAGACCTAATGAAGAGGTTGAGAGAATTGATTTTACAGCTAAAATAGATGCTCGATTAACAGACCAAATAGATGTTACTTTTTCTGGTACCTATAATAAGCAAGAAGATCGATTTACACCAGGATTTGGATCTACTGCACAAGGGGGTACTTGGACTACATTTAATAGTCACAATAACCCTTTGGATGATGATGAAAGATTTAGAGGTAACTTTAGATTTAGACATAGACTTGGAAATACCGCTGTGTCAGATGATTCAGATGCTGCACCTAGTATTATTCAAAATGCTTCTTATACCTTACAATTAGGATATGAAAGACAATTTAGAGAGACTGCTGACTCTAGACATGGAGATAACTTTTTCGACTATGGACATATTGGTGAATTCGATGTAGTGTGGAATCCAGCATATGGACAGTCAGATTATTCAGGAGCTATTCAGTCGCCAAATCCTCCTTTTAACACAATAGGACATATCGATTATAGACGTGATTTCGTAGGATACACACCAGGAACTACAAATCCAGTCTTGGCGAATTACAATAATGTAATTGAAGATGCTGTTTCGGATTTCACCTTTCCTGCACAAAATGGTCAATTTATTGGATCTGCTACTAGTATTTGGAACTTCCATACCAATGTTGGGCAAGTCTTTAATTCATATAGCAAGCGAGATAGAGAATACATAACATTCAATGTCAATAGTAATTTTGATATAGTTCCAGAGGGTAAATCTTCAAAAGGAAGACACTCTATTCAGTTTGGTATTCGTTACGAACAAAGATTCTTAAGAGGTTATGATATAGCACCTAGAAACCTTTGGGAAGGAGCTAGAAATCTAAGTAATAGACACTTAGCTTCAGTGGATACAACTGTTGTGATTGGAACATTTATCGATGAAGACGGAACTGTTACTGGAGTTCCAGGAGCAGAAATAGATCTATTTAACCCTATTGTAGACCCAGATGCTACTGCTGTTGGAAATTACTTTTTTGAAAGAGCAAGAGCGATAAACGGTACGCCAATTGAGCAGTTTTTCAACGTGGATGGTATTAGTCCAGATCAGTTGTCACTAGGCTTATTCTCTGCATTAGAGTTAAACAATCAGAATGCTTTAGGCTTGAACTACTTTGGATTTGATTACTTAGGAAATCGACTTGATAACTCAGTGACATTCGATGATTTCTTTACGTCTCGAGATGAAAACGGCGTAAGAGATTTACCTGTTGCAGCTTTCCAGCCTATTTATGCAGCAGCTTATTTACAAGATAAATTTAAGTATAAAGATGTAATCTTTAGAGTTGGACTTAGAGTAGAAAGATATGATGCAAATACTAGTGTTTTAAGAGATCCTTTCAGTCTTTACGAAGTAGTAAATGCAAGAGACTTTTACAGCTTCCCTGAAAATGCGGATTTGGTAAGACCAGAAACTATTGGTGATGACTTTAGTGTTTATGTTAGTGGAGATGGTGAAAGATCAAACAATGTAACTGCATTTAGAGATGGAGAGACATGGTTTTTTGCAGATGGTGAGCAAGCAAATGGAGGTAATGTTGTATTTGGTGGAGATGTAGTGCAGCCAAGGTTATATGGAGATAGAGTTAATGATATTCAACTAGAAGGTTTTGACCCAGATAATTCATTTACTGATTTTGAACCAGAAATTAATTGGATGCCTAGATTGGCTTTCTCATTTCCTATTTCTGATGATGCCAACTTCTTTGCGCATTATGATATCTTAGTTCAGCGTCCTTCTGAAGCTCAGGCTTTGACTACGCCATTGCAGTATTTCTACTTTACTGAAAGAGCGCGTAATACATTGTTCTCGAATCCAGATTTGAAACCTCAGAAGACTATTGATTATGAGGTAGGATTCCAGCAAAAATTAAATAGAATTTCTGCAATTAAGATTTCTGCTTATTATAAGGAGCTTAGAGATTTGATTCAGAGAAGACCATATACCTTTGTAGCAGATGTAAATCAATATACTACATTTGATAACTTAGATTTTGGAACTGTTAAGGGTTTTACTTTTGGGTATGATTTGAGAAGAACAAATAATGTTCAAGTGAATGCTACTTATACTTTGCAGTTTGCCGATGGTACAGGTTCGGATGCAAACAGTGCTGCAGGTCTGCAGTCTAATGGATTTATCAGAACACTTTTTCCATTTAGTTTCGATGAACGTCACCGTTTGAATTTAACTGTTGATTATCGTTATGGAGCAGGTTCAAAATATAATGGACCAACTATCAGAGGCAAAAACATTTTTGCAAATGCGGGTATCAACATTAATGGTACAGCGGTATCTGGTAGACCATTTACACAAGCTCTTCAAGCAAATGCATTTTCTGGACAGGGATTAGATGGACAATTAAATGGTTCTAGACTTCCATGGAATTTTTGGTTAAACTTAAAAATTGATAAGCAATTTACTTTAACTAAGCCAGA
The DNA here is from genome assembly GCA_964481325.1 of uncultured Saprospiraceae bacterium. Taxonomy (GTDB): domain Bacteria; phylum Bacteroidota; class Bacteroidia; order Chitinophagales; family Saprospiraceae; genus JALZVN01. The sequence goes on along the minus strand of CAYZUW010000012.1, from coordinate 16,693 downwards.
AGCTAAACACCAGCTAGGATTGAATGTGTACTTTAGAGTTCAGAACATTTTGGATAGAAGAAATAATATCAGAGTGTACACAGCTACAGGTTCTTCAGAAGATGATGGATTTTTAGTTTCTGCTGAAGGTGTTGCTGCTGTAAATCAGATTGAGAATACAGGACAGGATATAGGTTCTTTCTTAGATGCTTATCAATGGAGATTAATTAATCCTACATTCTTTTCTCTTCCTAGAAGAGCATATATAGGTGCAGCATTAACTTTTTAACCCATAAAAATAAAAGAAAATGAATAAAATGAGATATATAACAACTAGCATACTGTGTTTCTGTGTAGTATCGCTGTTTGCTTTCAGACACCCTGAAAGTGCTAAGCCTTCCAAGGCGGCAGTTACTTACAGATTGAATTGTGCACAAGCTACTGCTCAGACGAATATGGATATCAACAATGTAAGAGCGAGGCTCTTGGTTGGTGGTGACGTTTGGTGGGATGGAAACAATGGACAATATGTAGTGCCTGCAGTTGAACCTGGTGAAGAAGAGATTTCTTCTATATTTGCTGGTGCTGTTTGGATTGGTGGAGTAGATCCAGCAGGTAACTTAAAAGTGGCTGCACAACAATTTGGTACTGCTTCAGGGAACTCGGATTTTTGGCCTGGACCTTTAACAGAAACAGGATTTGTGTCTCAAGAGACTTGCGCAGATTGGGATAAATTTTTCACGGTTACTGGAGCAGAGATTGATTTGCATTTAGCGCAATTCCAGCAATCAGTGTTGGATAGTGTAGAATACGATGTAAATCTAATTCCGCAAGGCGTAAGAGAATGGCCAGGATTGGGTAATGAATTTTTCTTTGATGCATTTGAATTTGAATTGCCAGATGCACCACAAGGATTAGGTGCCTTTTGGGATGAGAATGCAGATATGATTTACAATCCTCAGTTTGGAGATTATCCAATTATTGAGGTGAGAGGATGTCCAGAACCTCAGTTTCCTGATCAGATGAAATTTTGGATTTATAATGATAATGGAAATGTTCACACAGAATCAGGTGCAGATCCAATTTTGATGGAAGTTCAAGTTCAAGCATTTGCTTACGAAACAAATGATGAGTTGAATAATATGACTTTCCAGCGTTATAAATTGATTAATAGAGCGCAAGAAAGTATTGATAGTACATTCTTTGCATTGTGGGTTGATGCAGATTTAGGTTGTTCTGAAGATGATTATATTGGTGCGGATACTACACGTAGTTTGATGTATGTATATAATACAGATGCTGTCGATGGAATTAATGGAGAAAATTGTAATGGTATACCAACGTACGGAACAAATATCCCATACTTAGGTGTAGATTACTTTAGAGGACCACTAGCACCGAAAATTTTTGGACCTAATGGAACATTAATTAACCCAGCTATTGGCCAACCTTTTGATACAATTGTTGAGATTGGAATGACTTCATTCATTTATTTCAATCGCCAGAGTCCAACTACTGACCCTGCACAAGTTGATCCAAGTACAGCGCAAGAATACTACAATTATCTTACTGGTTCTTGGTTAAATGGTTTACCCATTACAGAAGGTGGATCTGGTTTAGGTGGAACGGTACCAACTAACTTTGTATTCCCTGATGAGCCAAACCTAGCAGGTGGTTGGTCAATGTGTGAAGCACAATTACCAGAAGAGGATAGAAGAACGATTCAAGCTTCTGGACCATTTAGATTAGATCCAGGTCAAGTAAATGAGCTTATCATAGGTGTACCTTGGGTACCAAATGTAAGTTACCCTTGTCCAGATTTAGGAAGATTACAGAGAGCGGATGATATAGCACAAGGTTTATTTAATTCTTGTTTTGATATTCTTGATGGCCCAGATGCACCAGATGTAAATTGGGTGGAACTTGATCAGCGTTTAATCGCTGTGCTTTCTAATGATAACGTTAGTTCTAATAACGCTTTTGAAGCATATTCTGAAAGAGATCCTCTTGCGCCGGACGTTTTAACGGATGAAGAAGCTGCTTATGTATTTGAGGGATATATCGTATATCAATTAGCGGATGCTAGTGTGTCTGTTGATGAACTAGATGATCCTGACAAGGCAAGAGTTGTTTTCCAAAGTGACGTGCAAAATGAAGGAGTTGACATTTTTAATTGGGAAGAAGTACCAAATCCAAACGCAACAGAGTTACAAAGCCCAACTGTATTTGTTCCATTTTTGCAAATAGAAGGGGAAAACGCTGGGGTTAGATCTTCTTTTGAGCTTACGCAAGATGCGTTCACAGGTACCCCTCTTATTAATCATACTAATTATTTCTATACTGCAGTCGCTTTCGCTTATAATGAGTTTGAGCCATTTGATGTAACTACTACATCAGGTCAAGCTACGCCTTATTTAGAAGGAAGAAGGAATATTCAGACCTATATTGTAACGCCAAGACCTATTGTAGATAGAGACTTGCAAGCAGAGTATGGAGATGGTGCTGTAATCACTAGGCTTGATGGTAAAGGAGCGGGAGGAAATTTCTTATCCCTTACATCAGAAGAAAGAAATAGACTTATAACTGCTCAGCCGGAAGTAGGAGATTATCAAGGAGAAGTAATATATGCAGAAGGTGGTGGACCGGTACAGGTAAGTATTATTGACCCTTTAAGAGTAACTGATGGTGTATACACTTTGAGATTAGACCAAGACGCTGCTCTAGAAACTGGCCAAAGTGCCTGGGAATTATTTGATGAAAATAATCAAAGTCTAGGTAGAGCACGCCAAAATTTAGTTAACCAAAATGAACAAATATTTGCTGATTTAGGAATATCAGTTACTATCCAGCAAACTGATGATGCCGGTAGTTTAGCAGATGAAACAAATGGTGCAATAGGTCAATCAATTTTCTTTGCAGATGAAAGAGAACAATGGTTAACTCCAGTGCCTGATAATGCGACATTACCTGGGACACAGTTTTATGATTTACACTATCAAGCAACTGGTGTTAATGAAATAAATGAAAGACTTGATCCAGATCAAGGATTTACAGCTTTAGGAACTGGGCATTTTGCACCGTATACCTTGATGGATTGGAGTTTGAGAGACGTATTTTATGCAACTCCAGCTTGGTTATTTCCTCAATCTAATTTGGTTCAGGTACAAAATCCATTGGACTCATTAAATAATGTAGACATTGTATTTACTAATGATAAATCTCTGTGGAGTAGATGTATTGTTATTGAAACTGGAAATAGATTTTTCACTGACGAAGGTTTTGAACTAGATGACGGGAATGTAAATTTTGAAGTTGTTGATAGACCTTCTGTTGGCAAGGAAGATAACGATGGCGACGGTAGACCTGATCCAGATGGTACAGGTGTTGGATTCGCTTGGTTCCCTGGATATGCAATTGATGTTGAAACGGGTCAAAGACTTAATTTATTCTTTGGAGAAAATTCAGCCTTTGGAGACAATACTATTCTTAGTGAAGATCAATTACAAGCTAGAAACGGTTCAGATATGATGCTTAACCCTACTCCTCAAGGAGGTAATCCTCCTTTTGGTGGAAATTTCTCTGTAAGTAATTTGGTTCTTGGAGGTATGCATTACATGTATGTAACAAGACAGCCATATGACGAGTGTGAGTTTATAAATGATAGACTTAGACAACCAACTTCTTTTAGAAAAACAGAAGCTGTGCGTTTAATTACTTGGGCAGGTATTGCTCTAGGATCTTTTGATACTCCGTTATTATCTTATGCAGAGGGATTAATACCTACAGAAACAGTAGTTAATCTACGAGTAGATAATCCATATTGTCCAGCATTAGCTACTGACGATAATGCAGAATTCCCAAGTTATGAATTTGAAATTGCTAACGCAAGCGCAGCTTTTGTTACTACTGAAGCTGAAATAAATGAACAGTTGGATATGATCAACGTTGTTCCAAATCCATATCATGCTTTCTCTAGATATGAATCGGATCAATTTGATAATGTAGTTAAGATTACAAATCTACCTGCTCAAGCAGTCGTTACAATTTATTCTCTTGATGGACAATTTATTAGACAGTACAACAGAAATGAAGTCGAACTAAGAAACAGTGGTGTAAATCCCGGTGTATCTGCCTCACAAATTAACCCTTCTATTGAGTGGGACTTGAAGAATGCAGCAGGAATTCCAATAGCAAGTGGAGTTTACTTAATTCATGTAGCAGCTGATGGTTTAGGCGAGCGCGTTATCAAATGGTTTGGTGTAAATAGACAGTTTGACCCAACGGGACTATAAATAATAACAATAGTGTGAAGATGATTTTTAAATCATCTTCACTTAAAAAATAAATTATGAAAAAAGTTTTATTAGTTTTAATAACAATTAGTGTTTCCACACTTATGCTTTTTGCGGGAAACCCTGATCGTCAAGGGGAAGCAGGAGCAGCAGAATTACTCATGAATCCATGGGCAAAGAGTGCTGGATTACATACTATTAATACCTCTAGTATTTCTGGAGTAGAAGCATTACGTCTTAACCCTGCTGGCTTATCTAGAGTGACAGGAACAGAAATTGCTTTATCACATACCTTCTACTTAGTAGGAACTGATATCGGTTTAAATGCTGCTGGTTTTGCGCAGAGAGTGGGCAAGAGTGGCGCATTCGGAATCGCTATAATGGCTGTAGATGTTGGTGATCTATTAGTGACAACGGAAGATCAACCAGAAGGAACTGGGGCTACCTTTTCACCAGGATTTTTTAATATTGGACTTTCTTATGCACATACTTTTGAAAATAAAGTATCTGTAGGTGTTACAGCAAGAGGAATAAGTGAATCTACCGCAGATCTTACGGCACTAGGCTTCGCTATAGATGCAGGTGTACAGTACGTTTCAGGTGATAACGATGAATTTAAATTTGGGATTGCTTTAAGAAATGTTGGTACTCCATTGACTTTTAGAGGAGAAGGATTAGGTGTTCAATTAGATAATAGTGGTACTACAAATACCTTCAACTCAAGAGGCGAATCTTTTGAACTTCCATCTGTACTTAACATTGGGATATCATATGATTTTAGATTTGATGAGGGGAAACATGTTATTACTGGCTTAGCTAATTTTACAGCTAATTCATTTTCAAATGATCAATTAAGTGCTGGTGTCGAATATACTCTTTTAGAAAGATTTCAATTGAGAACTGCATACAGATATACAGTAGATGGAAATACAGAATTTGAAATTCTTGACCCTGTGTATACAGGTTTCGCAGCGGGTGCTTCTGTTATTATTCCTTTTAGTAAGGAGTCAGATGCGCAATTTGCCATTGATTATGGATATAGACACTCAAATCCGTGGGATGGTTCCCATAGTTTAGCTCTAAAACTAAGATTCTGATAGTATTCAGATATTATGATTTTATATAGGTAATAATAAATTTTATTATCTTTGATTAAGAACGCTTCTATATACTTGTATAGAAGCGTTCTTTACGTTACTTAATAACTCAGGTTATCCTAATAATTAGGATGACGCTCAGTCAGAAATGGCAAAGATGAAAAACCTTAATTATGGCAAGCTACACATACATGACCCAAGAAGGGTATGAAAAACTTAAGGCAGAACTAGATGAATTGAAAACAGTAAAGCGTCAAGAGATTGCTAATGCTATTGCTGAAGCTAGAGAGAAAGGAGATCTTTCCGAAAATGCAGAATACAAAGCTGCAAAGGATGAACAAGGAATGCTAGAAATGAAGATTTCTCAATTGGATACGAAATTGGCGCAAGTAAGAATTTTGGATGCCAGCCAAGTAGATGCATCAAAAGTTAGTCTTTTAACCACGGTAAGGATTAAAAACCTGAAGAATAATAAAGAACTTAAATATACCATCGTACCGGAATCTGAATCGGATATAAAGAATAAAAAGATATCTAGTTCTTCACCAGTAGGAGAGGGATTGTTAGGTAAAAAAGTTGGGGATAAAGCCGAAGTAAAAACGCCAAGAGGTGTTATCGAATTTGAAATTCTCGAAATAACTATAGAATAAATTAAAATTTTGGCTTCTATTTTCTCTAAAATAATAGCGGGTGATATCCCTTCATATAAAGTAGCAGAAAACGACATGTTTTTTGCCTTTTTAGATATTAACCCGGTAGCTAAGGGGCACACACTAGTAGTTCCTAAGATAGAAGTGGATTATATATTTGATATCGATGATGCAGTACTAAAAGAGATGATTCTCTTTTCTAAAAAAGTGGCTAAGGCTATTGAAAAAGCAATTCCCTGCAGTAGAATTGGCATTAGTGTAATTGGCCTGGAAGTGCCGCATGCGCACATTCATTTGATGCCTATCAAAGAGCTTCACGACATGAGTTTTGAAAAACCAAGGTTGACTTTTTCGCAAGAAGAGTACATTGAGATTGCAAAATCAATTTCAAACTGTATTGAGCTAATGTAAACCACTCCTTTATCCTTCCTAAAGTTATTCGTTATTCGCGTTCTTATTTAGCGTAATAGCTACTTTTCTGAAATCTTGAAACCTGTCTTGGATTATTAATACACGAGCTTTATATTCATTAGATTCAAAACTTAAGGCTCCATCGGCTCCACTATAAATTTTCAATTCATTTTCTGTCCAATTTATTTTGGGTAGCTCTCTTTTATAGAATTCATTGATTTGCTCAATGGATAATTGTGTTTTCAATTGCATGACTACAGTACCGTTTTCTACATCTGAATTCCCAACATTGGCGACTTCAGAATTTGGCATTACTGGAAATCCTATATCTTTTAATGTCTTTGGGTAATCTTCCCCAGTACTTGCTACAATATTTACTGGATCTCGAAGAATAACAGTCTCTCCTAGATTAGCTTCTGAAGGGTCATTAGTTACAATTACATCTTCACTATTAGTAGTATAAGTTGTAGAGGCTTTTTCTTCGACACATGCTTGGAAACTGCAAAGTATTAGAACGAAATATAAGATATTAGCTTTCATGATTTTTTATTGTACTTACGAAAATGCAAACTTAATAGGTAATATACAATAGGTATGATATATAATTTAAGTAAAACTCAAACTATTAAAAGTATTCAACTAAATCCTAATGTGTAAAGTCTTGTAAATCGAAACTTACTTAAATAAGGCCCTAACTCCCGTTGAAAATTCAACAGTATTAAATCTATCGTTATTGACTCCAATTCCTTTATTGTCAAGATATTGTGCATAAGTGGTCTGCCCAAAAATACTATATCGAGAAGAAATCTTACGCTCAAATCCTAAACCAAGATTAACAGTAAAATATCTGTTTTCGATGTAAGATCCTCCGTCAAACCAACCATTGGCAAATATTTTATCCGAAATGATATCAGATTCTTCAAATAATTCTCTTGAAGCATCTAAACTTGGCCTTTTGTTCTGTCCAAAAAAGCTTGAATTTCTGAATTGGTTTACTTGAGTAGCAACAGACATTGTAGCGCCACCATGCAAATAAAAATGTGTCTTACCATTATTACTATTGAAATGGTATCTCAAATTTAAAGGTACACTCAATACATTCATTTGGATTTTACTAATTTCCACCGTTATCCATCCTTGTGCTATATTTCCAACATTCTGACTAGCCCTCCTTGGAGTGTACTGCCTAGAAATAAATTTGAATCCAGATTCTAGCTCCCACTTATCTAAAACTAAACTTGCTGATAAACCAGCACCATAACCTAAAGTAGCATGATTGTATGATCTAAGATTCAAAATGTTATCATAAGGTGTGAGTATATAAGTATATACTGCATCTACATGCGCACCTAATCTCCATCTCAGGATCGTGTTATCAGTATCGCATGAGAAACAAGCTGTAATATTATCTCCAGCAAATGGAATATTCATTAGTGATTCTGTAGGTAGTTTTTCTACGCTGAGAAAAGAATCATACTTTGGCAAAATAGATTTGTCTTCTTGTTTCACCAATTGTACAGGAGTTTCCTTTTTTTCAACCTGCTTACTTGTACTTTGTACTATAGCGGTAATAGCAGTATTCGAACTTAAGGATTCGTCTAAAGCAACACTCTGTTTATTTGCCAAGATCGAAGTAGTAGCACTACTGATGCTATTATTCTGTGTAAAGCTGTTGCTATTATTAGAAGCGCTTTCAACTTTGTGATTTTCAAGGTTGTGATAGATAGTATTCGTCTTATCCGCAACAGTGGAGACACTCAATTCATCAGACTTTGTAATTGCAGCATCGATTTTTTTGTTTACATCTGCTGGCTTTGCAACTGTGCTATTATTATTCGCCGATCCATCAAAATGAAGCAGTTCAGAAGACTTTTGCGTTTCTGACAAAACTGTAGCACTTGCTAATTTTTTACTCTCAAAATGATTTTGAATAACCGGCTTGGCTTGGAAGAATATTAAAATTAAAGAAGCTAAAATAGCTATCTCAGCTAGTTTGTAGTTAAAAAGTAGTTTATATGGTAATACAAATTCTTTATTTAATTCTCTATTAAAAGCTTCCCAATCTCCAGCCTTTTGAGGTACCGTATAGTTCAAGAGTTTTTGATAACTCACCTGATCTATTTCCTCAGCTTGTGATTCCAGAATAGTATGGTCTAATACATCAAGTCGATCGGCAAGTGTATCCCAAGTGGTCGGGTCGTATTGAAGGTCTAAATTTTCAAGGCTATTTTTAACAGTATCATCCAAGGCGATATCCGTTTCTATATCTTCTAGGTTTTCTTCTAAATCTAAACTAGGAACAAAAGCTTGCCAAGATGGCATTTCTATGGCTGAGATGTTACCAATGGCTTCTTTGATTTTCTGGTCAAACCCTTGATCCTCTACTAGTGAGTCGGGTAGTTGCATGTCCATCTTGTCACTGAGTAGCTCCCATGTGTTTAATGGTGCACCACCGTCTAAATTGGACAGTTTAGCTTTAAAGAATTTATCAAGGATACTATTTTTCATGCTTGATAAATTTTGTCTTTATAATTTGCTTAAGCTTCATTCTTGCTTTAACTAAATTTGATCTAGAAGTACTTTCAGTTATATCGAGTTTCTCCGCTATTTCTTTATGTGGATAACCCTCTATGACATATAAATTAAAAACAGCTCTATAAGAAGGCGTTAAAGAACGCACTGCTTCTAAAACTTCTTGTTCTGACAATTGACTGATAGCATCAGCATCCTGTATTTGTTGGTCATATACCTTGTCCAAGTCCTCCGTTCTTCTTCTAACTGCTTTGCGATAAAAATCGATAGCAGTATTGACCATTATTCTACGCATCCAAGCTACTAATGATGTCCCAGCTTGATATTTTTCAATGTGTTTAAATATCTTAAGGAAACCATCATGTAAAATATCTAAAGCATCCTCTCTATTGTTAGAATAGCGAAGACAAACGCCCATAAGATTGCCATAATAGCTTTCATATAGCGATTTTTGCGCCCACCTCTCTTTATTGATACAGGCTTGAATTAAGTCTTTCTCTTGGTTTTTCAAATTAATCGCGATTTCCATAATTCTTAAGTTTGACTTGAAAATCGAATAGATACTCACTTGGAAAGTAATACCCTGATTATCTTAAAAGTATCTATTCATCACTAAAACTAACGAATTGAGCTTAAATTGCGAAAAAATTAGCTAGATTCAACACTTTTGCCTTTAAAAAACGCATAACTGTCTATTTTTGCTGCCAACGATAAAAATATATTAAGATTTTGTTAAACCATGAACCATTAGGGTTCTATGCTTATTGTTTTATAGATTTATGTAAAATACCTTTTATGAAAAGATTTATTCTTCTTACTACGCTATTCGTTTTTGCAATGTGCTGTTCTTCAACTATTTATGCGCAAAAATATGGACATGTAAATCTAGGAAACCTACTTGCTCAAATGCCTGAAGTAGAAGCCAAAAGCAATGAATTAGTTACCTATCAAGAACAGCTTCAAAAAGCACTTCAAATAAAAATTGATTCCTGGGAAAAAAGAGTCATTGATATACAAAATAAAGTAAATGAACTCACGCCAAAGGAGGCTAAGGAAAAGGAAGAGCAATTATTAAAAGAACAACAAGAAATATTGCAAGAAGAGCAATTATTGAACAATAAAGTGTTAGAAAAACGGAATGAGCTCATGAAACCACTAGTATCCAAAGCTCAAAGTGCGATTGACGAAGTAGGTAAAGAAAATGGATATACCATGATTTTTGATACTTCCATCCCCAATTTGGTTCTGTATGTGAACAATTCAGACGATTTGATAGATGTGGTATTAGAGAAATTAGGAATTACTCCTAAATAAGCATTTACAAGGCTATTATACTAGTCAAGGCTAGTTTATTATATATTACGCACAAATTGATTGAGCGTATTTATATCCAATTGACCTACTATAGAGTTGTTTTCGATGATAGGTACAATTCCGTATCCTCGCTGTTGAAACACAGCGATCGCATTTTCTAAAGGAAAATCACTTGGTAAAGCTTGCCATGAATTACTTTGGTATTTACTTATTGGACTATCAGTATCTTTTTCAAGTAGCGCATGATTTATAAATTCATGAAACAACACACCTGCCACATTATCTTCTCTATTAAAAACTAAAAAGTATTTTTCTTTTTCAGATGAAGCGGCAATAGCCTCTCGGATACTTTGGTCCTGATACAGTTTGGTATGTATAGGGCGCATAAGAGCACTGACGGATTGACCTTCTATAAAAGCTGCTCTTTGTACGTTCTTCCATTCTACTCTAGAGGTTAAGACTACAAAGATGGCAATGAAAGCCAGGATATAATTTCCAAAATATAAACCCCAGATTAAAAACCCTGCGGCACAAAACTGCGCAACTATGAAGGCAATTTTTGTGGCTTTGACTCGACTCAATTTCATAGCCAACAGCGAACGCAGCACTCGTCCTCCATCCATTGGGAATGCAGGAACAAGATTGAAAACAATCAAGAGTATATTTGTCCATAGTACAAGAGGCCCTAAATTGTTCCATTGACTTAGCACTTCCAATTCTGACTCACCTACAGGAAACACCCCATCCTTTCTAAATAATAGAAGTATGGGCAGCAAGATAAGCGCAATAACAAGATTCACAGCAGGCCCTGCTATAGCTACTAGTAGCTCTTCTATAGGACGCGAGGGTATTTTTTCTAGTCTAGCTACACCACCAATCGGAGACAGGATGATGTCCCGAGTATTGACGCCATACTTTCTAGCGGTCAATGCGTGCCCATACTCATGAAGTACTACACAAGAGAAAATAGAGATGAAAAACACAGAAAGCATAACTATAGGCTGTACTCCAGCATCTATTTGATATCCCAAAAACAATATCCATACGAATATGAGAGGAAAGGACCAGTGTAGAAAAACGGGTATATTGAATAGAGTAGCTATTTTAAGAGTTCCTTTCATGAAGCAAAATCTGCCTTGTTTTAAAAGACAATTATTGGAAAGATAGTTTTATTATTTGGCTATTCTTTGATATGTATCCTTAAACAAAAAAAAATCCTGCACATTATGAGAAATATGCAGGATCTCGATTTAATATTTTTATTTTTTAAGCTTCCTGAAGAGAATCAGCTTGAGTTTCTACATAGGTAGCCCCTTTAATTACATTTCTAGAGATAACCATTTTCTGTATTTCAGAGGTGCCTTCGTAGATCTGTGTAATCTTAGCATCACGCATTAGACGCTCCACGTGGTATTCTTTTACAAAGCCATATCCACCATGTATCTGAACGGCTTCTACAGAATGCTTCATAGCGGCATCCGAAGCAAACAGTTTCGCCATAGAACTAGCACTATCGAAGTTCATACCTTTATCTTTCATCCAAGCAGAACGATAGACCAATAGCTTAGCAGCTTCGATATCCGTTGCCATATCAGCCAACTTGAAAGCAATCGCTTGGTGTTTGTTGATAGGCTTACCGAAAGTCTGACGTTCGTGTGAGTAAGCTAAGGCTAACTCATAAGATCCACCCGCAATCCCAAGAGCTTGAGCCGCGATTCCGATACGTCCCCCAGAAAGTACTTTCATGGCAAACTTAAACCCAAAACCATCGTCTCCAATTCTATTTTCTTTTGGGACTTTCACATTATTGTACATAATCGTATGCGTATCAGAAGAACGTATGCCCAATTTATCTTCTTTGGCCCCTATATCTACACCATCCCAAGAAGTTTCGACTAAGAAGACATTGATTCCTTTATGCTTTAGCTCAGGATTGGTTTGAGCCACTACTAAGTGGATAGCAGAGGTGCCTCCATTAGTAATCCAGTTCTTAGTACCATTAAGTAAGTAGTGGTCGCCCATATCAACAGCAGTTGTACGCTGAGAGGTGGCATCACTGCCCGCTTCAGGTTCAGATAGACAAAATGCACCTATCCATTCTCCTGTACATAATTTTGTTAAGTATTTTTGCTTTTGTTCTTCAGTGCCAAATTTTTCCAAACCCCAACATACCAGAGAATTGTTAACTGACATGATTACAGAACAAGAATTATCCACTTTTGAAATTTCTTCCATAGCGAGTACGTAGGAAATGGTGTCCATTCCTCCTCCGCCGTATTTAGGATCGACCATCATCCCCAAAAAACCAAGCTCGCCCATCTGCTTTATTTGCTCAGTAGGATAGGTCATGTTCTTATCCCTTTCAATAACTCCTGGCTTAAGTTCTCGCTGTGCAAAATCTCTTGCAGCGTCCCTTACTGCTATTTGTTCTTCGTTAAATTCGAAATTCATATCATATTTTTATAGTTATTAGTACAAACTTAGAGAAAATCGTCAGAATAGACAAAATTCTCTTACCCCTAGTTTACTTCTGCAGAGGACTTTGTGTTCATAATCTTAGGTAAATTTATCACTAAGACTACTACAGCCGCCACTAAGAATAAAAATAACAACAGAAAAGCGAAAATGATGTTGTTTTCTCGATGAAAAAACGGCAATAAAAATATACTTAGGAGTATTATCCTAAAAAGTATATTACTCAAGGCAAATAAGCTTGCCGTTCGGCCAAACACCTGATTAGGTACTTTTTGGAATAAAAAGGTAGTGCGCATTATTCGAACACCTGCATTGGTCACGCCTATTAGAAATAGGGCGATAAAGAATACTCCTATACTCTTAGTGGCATACAGTGCAAAGTAGGTTAAGGCTGTCAAAAGTGTGAGTATGATAATACCTTGCGGAAAAGAACGCACTTTGAAAATAAACCGTATCGTCATCCCTGCGAAAATGGCCCCTACCGCATAAAAGATTTCACTAATAGCATAAATCGAACCTGTCTCCATCAAATAATCCTTGACATAAGCTGCGCCAAGGAAAAAACCTTCCATGAGTATAGTCACAAATACCAAATAGGAGGCTACTCCAAAAACCATTAACTCTGGAAATTTCCGCAAGTAATTGATGCCTATTTTAAATTGCGCTACAATTCCAAGGGTATCTAATTTGCGTTCTTCAAGGGGCTCGTATTGTAAAGATATATGATAAAGAAACTCAAAATATAGGTGATGCCATCGAGGATAAATATTTCATGAATCTTCCATGGCGCAAAATGGAATGGAAGCGCTAGGGTAGAATCATGGATAGTTAGACCGGCCTCCGTTACGCCAGTCAATAATAGTGTTGCGCCCGCCCCAGCCAGCATGGCACTCAATTGTCCTTGGATTTCTAAGTAAGAAGTAATCGATCCATAGTATTTATCTTCCGAGATTTCTTGCACAAAGGCGTATAGATTGGGGTAGTGTAGGTTGTACGTGATAAAGGTCAAAGTGAATACAAGCATAACCCAATACCAGGACAAGTCGCCATTCACCCAACCTATCGATGCTATGCTCAACAGAATAGCCCCAACACTGATGTTCAAAATAAGGAATAAATTTTTGCGGTTATACTTATCTATAAGTGTACCACAGTAGGGTGCCCAGAACAGAATAAGAAAATTGGTCAACAAATACCCTTGGATAAATTGAGGCATGATACCCTTGTCCGCAAAATACCACGGGATTGCAATTATCGACATACCCTGAGCGATACCCGAAATGGTATTCGCAACAAAAAGTAAAGCAATCGCTTTAAAATTCTTCATCTATACAGTCTCCAACAAGGTGCGAAAAGCAACACTTTTACCTTCGTAGTGTTTCAGATAATCCGCACGCAAAGCAGGCGCAGCCTTCGTTTCATATTGTTGCATTTTGGCTAGTGACGTACATTCATATTGAGTGGCATAGGTTACGCCTTTTTCAGTTCCCCCGATAACTCGACACAGTCGACTGCTTTCGAAGTATCCAGTAGCCATGACTTCTGGGATATGTACCTCCTTCATCCATTTGACCCATTGCTCCTCGATATCCGCATCTATACTCACCGTCACATTATATATTACCATGCTTTCATTTTTTGTAAAGGTATAAAGTCTTTTTGAAGATTTTTTTTCATGGGCCTACCCAGAGGGTTACATAAAAAACCGAAAAGGGTTTTAATGTAACCCTCTGGGTCGCTACGTTACGCAGCTCCCTATTCGGTCGGTCCTGTCGGACTGTCGCCTATCGCCTCCACTGCTGCACATCGCTAGTCCAAAAGAGCTTCTAGGTAAAGCCCCTAGCTACTAGTAAAAAATGGAAAATATCGCCAAAAGAGACATTTTGTGGTTTCGTGAGTTTTCGGAGCAGACTCAGACATGTTAAAGGAGTTGCTAGAAACTAATAAAAAAGTGAGACGCTTAAGTCCAAGCTGCACAGATTAACGCATAAACAGATAAACGAATCTACAAATAAACAAATACCCTAAATTTCATCTCCCCGCAAGGCACGATATCGCTTTCGAGCTTCAACAGCAAAGGTGCTATTGCTCATATCTATGAATAGACGTTCATAGAGCTCTTTGGCCTTTTGCTTGTCATTGAGTTGATTTTCATACAGTTCTGCTAAATTGAATAAGGCATTGTCTGCTCTTATTTCTTCTATATGATTATCTACAATGGTTTGAAATTTTTCCGCCGCCTTGACGTAGTCTCTTTTCTTGAGATGAATTTTGCCTTCAGAGTAGAGTACGTCATCTACCAAAGTGTGATCAGAATATTCATTTTTTATGGTATCCAGTTTTGCGAAAGCATCTTCAAACCTGTTTTGGAAAATAAGCAGTTCCGCATTTGAATACAATTCCATCACGGTGGTGGTCGTGTCCAGACCAAGATTGTCGGTAATAAATACAGAGATGTCTATAGCATCATTGGATATAAGTTTTGAAGTACTCGCTTTCAATACTTTGAATTGCGCTTGAGCCCATTCGTAGTCCGCCATATAGTAACTCAATTTTGCATTTCTATACCTAGCTTCGTGACCCAATGCATCATCCTTAAATGCCTTATCTACTTGAGCATATAGCAATGTAGCTTCCCAACGTTCTCCCTTCATCAGATAAAAATCAGCTAAACTTAGTTTGCCTTGAGCAAGTGTTCTAGGATTCATATTTGGATAGTCTACCAGTGCTTGTAAAAGCGAAATCGCCTTATCAAAATCATTTAAATAAAAGGCTTCTAAATCCGCCAACTCCAAAATGATAGAAGCCGTCGTTTTTGTTCTCCCGAATTCCTCCAAAAAGGTCTCGTATTGTAATTCTAAATTTTTGAGGTCATCTTCAGTATAGTCGTAGCCATCTGTGAGCAAGTTACGCTTGGCCCGTAAGGACTGACGTTTTGCGTCTAAGTAAAAAGTGGACTCATTGCCTTTCTCTGATACGATATAGTCGTATGCTTCTATGGCTGCATCGTAGTCTTTTGCGTTGTAAGCTATATCCGCCAATTTGTAGATGCGGCCTCCGTTTTCACGGAGTTTCGAATCCAATGCTTTTACTTGACGAAAGGCATTCTTATAATCCTTTTGTTGAACAAACATCCAGGTCAATAGCTCAGGATACTCTACTAAATCCGAATCTTCTTGAATCGCTTCATAGAGTTGTGTCTGCAGCTCTAGGTAGTCATCTTCATCTTCTAGCTTCCTCTGAAATATACTTTTTAGGGCATTTATTCTACCTGGACTACTTTTTAGACTTTGTAGATAATATTGAATCATTAACTCTTTATCTCCTTTTCGGCTGTAGAGATCCCCTAGATTGTAAGCAAAAAGATTTTCGTCTTTAAGTAACTCCATTCCTCTTTTGTAGGTTTGGATGGCGAGTTCATATTTTTTTAGTCCAATAAATCCATTAGCCAAGTTGGTGATACCGAATCGATCTGCAGTCAGCTTTTTGATGCCCTTTTCATATTGCTCTTTGGCTTCTTCCTCTCTAAATTGGCGTTCAAAAATATTACCGTAGGTAACGTACAGTTGTACCTTTTTAGGACTATTCTTTATTTCTTTTCTGACTACCGCTTCAGCTTCTTCAAAATTTTCGAGCTTCATGAGGCAGTCTACATATCTGGAAAAATAATGGCTATTATTTGGATTGCTTTTATATAGGTCAACATAAGTAGCCGCTGCCTTTTCATATTCCCCATTTTGATAGTATTGCTGCGCCAACTTGGAACTCTGAGCGAAGAGTCCACCTAACGAAAAGCATAATATTAGCAATAGGCTAAAAAGACTCTTTTGACAACTATAAAATGCAATTTTAGTATGTATCATGGACAGCTTATCTAAATTATATATTATAACTAATCGTGAGGGTTTTATATTGTAAGAGCTATTCATTTAAGAATTAAGAC
>CAYZUW010000011.1:22981-27279 GCA_964481325.1 uncultured Saprospiraceae bacterium | reverse complement strand
AGAATATTCTATCAATTAAATGCGCTGTCTTGTCTACCGATTCTAAATAAAAAATATTTATCTGGTCTAATTTATTCTTAGTTCAAAAAGACTAAAAAAACTAGATTTTGTATTTGGTTTAGAAGCAGTAATGCTTATAACCTAATAATTAAATTTTAAAAAATAACCCCAGATTTTTATTGCCAAGAGTTGATTAACTTTTTACGATTTACTCTTTAAAAATATTTTTTTTAAAACTTAAAAACACGGTTAAAATGAAAAAAATTATTTACACCTTTTTACTTCTTTTAGGAAGTACTTTTCTGCTGATGAATTCCATAGTTGCGCAGAATGATACGACACCTCCCGTTATAACTTGCCCTGCTGATATTGTGGTATTTAATGATGACGGTGAGTGTGGCACATTCGTAGAATTTGAAGTAACAGCTACGGATGATAGCGGTGGTCCAATTACAATTCTTACAGCTCCCCCAAGTGGTTCTTTTTTCTCTTCTGCTTTTCTAACAAATGGTGTTATTGCAGTTGCAATTGATGCTTCTGGAAATCAGTCCCAATGTAATTTTTTTGTGACAGTTTTGGATACCATTCCACCTGTTGTAAACTGCCCTGATGACACAACAATCTTTGCTTTACCAGGGGATTGCGATGTAACCAATGTTTCACTAGATGTACTCACCGTTATGGATGATTGTAGTTTTTTTCCATTCATTACAAATAATGCTCCTTCCACTTTTCCACTTGGAGAAACTACAGTTACTTGGACTGCAGTAAGTTATTTTGGAGACTCATTGACTTGTGACCAAGTGGTAACTGTAGAAGAAACAGAGGCACCTACTGCTGTATGCCAGGATATTTCAGTTTTCCTTGATGCCAACAGTGAGGCCTCTATTACTGCAGAAGATATTGATAACGGATCTTTCGACAATTGTGGTGGGGTAACTTTATCTATATCTCAAAACATTTTTGGTTGTAATAACTTTGGAGCAAACATAGTAACCTTGACAGTTACAGATGACTTTGGAAATACATCCACATGCGATGCGACGGTAACTGTTGGGGATACTATTCCACCGACAACAATTTGTCAAAACACTACTGCAGAGTTAGGAGCTGATGGCACAATAAACGTTTCTCCTGCCCTAATTAATAATGGATCATTTGATAATTGTGGCGTTACTTTTTCTTCTTCGCAAACTTTATTCAACTGCGACAACTTAGGCCCTAATACAGTAACATTTAATGCTGTGGATATAGGTGGTAACACATCTTCCTGTGAAGCGATTATAACCATAGAAGACAATATGGCACCGACTGCTTTATGTCAAAACTTTACTACGGAAATAAATTTTCTTGGCTTTGTCACTGTTTTAGCCTCTGATATTGATAATGGATCTTTTGACAATTGTGGCAATGTTGTATTGTCATTTTCTCAAAGCAACACCAACTTACCGTCTGTAACTGAATTTACATGTTCAGATGTTGGGGACAATACAGTTACCTTGATGGTGACCGATGAATCTGGAAATACGTCTACCTGTGATGCGACAGTAACTGTAGAAGACAATATTGCACCGAATGCAATATGCCAAGATATTACAGTTTTTTTAGATGCAAACGGTGACGCTACTATTACTGCGAATGATATTGATAATGGTTCTTTTGATAATTGTTCAGGATTTACTTTGTCAGTGTCCGATACTACTTTTACATGTTCAGACTTGGGAGCGAATACAGTAACCCTGACAGCAACCGATAGCTCTGGAAATACATCTAGCTGTGATGCGACAGTAACCGTAGAAGACAATATTCTGCCAACACCTATGTGTAAAGACATTACTATTTCTTTGGATACAAATGGTGCAGCGTCTATCAATACTGCAGATATTGATTGTGGTTCTGGAGATAATTGTGGAACAGTTACACTATCGCTTAGTCAGACTGATTTTAATAGTAGTGATATAGGAGATAATTCAGTTACTTTGACAGTTACAGATAGCGCAGGTAACACGGCTGAGTGTGTCACTACAGTTACCGTCGAAGGTCCTCCAGGAATTCCTGAGATTACTTGTCCTGCAGATTTAAATCTTACATACAATGGACCTGATGCACAGGATTTAGCCATTCAAAATTGGATTAACTCGGCAACAGCCTTAGATGCGTTTGGAGCATCCGAGAGTATTACTACTGATTTTTCTGCTACTTCATTTAGTGAGTGTGAAGACTTTGGTACACAGACAGTAACCTTTACGAGTGCATCTGGCGAAACTTGTACCTCTGTAGTGACGGTATCTTTTGTTGCACCATCATGTGTTACAGAAGATTTTGAAAGTTTGAATGTAGGAGATATTGTGTCCAACCAATTACCTGGTGTTACTGTTTTTGGTGCATCTAATAGCAACTCAGGCAATATGGCTATGATATTTGACTCGGCTAATCCAACAGGAGGAGATACGGATCTCGCTTCAGCAACAGCGGGTTTGATATTAATCATATCTGAAGATGGAGATTCTAGTGACCCGGATGATGACGCTAGTGGAGGTACCTTTACTTTTGATTTTGATACCCCTCAATATATAGAAGATATCGGATTCTTGGATATCGAAAATCCAAATGGAACGGTTAGATTGTTTGATGCAAATTCAAATCTAATTCAGACTTTATCTATTCCTACTACAGGAGATGGTGGAGCGGCTAATCTTATCATCAATACAGAAGACGTATCTAGTATGGAAGTGGAGTTGATGACTTCTGGAGCCGTTACAGATTTTTGCACGCATGATCAAGACCTTATTCCTACTTGTGTAGACATAGGATGCCTAACTACGCCAACGTGTGATACAGAAGGATTTGAAGCATTCACAGCAGGGACGATTATAGGTACCCAGATTCCAGGTATTACTGTTACTGGGTCGGCGAATAGTTTTCCAGGAACCAACGCAGCTATGATTTTTGATTCTGCTAACCCGACTGGAGGAGATTATGATCTGGCGACAAATAACGAAGGCATGATCTTAATACTTACAGAGGATGGAGACGCTTCTGATCCAGATGATGATGCGGCTGGAGGAACACTCGTTTTTGATTTTGCTACACCGCAATTCATCGACAATGTTACTTTACTAGACATACAGTCGAATAATGCTACTATAGAGTTTTTCAGTAGTACCGGTGCATTGATTAGTCAAGTATCTGTTCCCAATGGTGGCAATGGTAATTTAATTTACATATCTACTGGCGTTGATGGAGTATCAAGTATGGAGGTTTATTTTCCTAACTCAGGAGCAGTAGTAGATTTTTGTACGTACGATTCAGGAGCTTTAGTACCTTGTCCTGCAGAAGTATGTGATGTACAAGTTTTATTTTCTGACTTCGAAGGTAGTTCGAATGGTGGCTACGGCGTTTGGACCGATGGCGGTAATGACTCTAACCACTCGGCTTGGAATAGCCCAAGAGCGGTTGATACTTACGCGGTAAGATTGAGAGATAATTCAAATTCTTCTAAGATAACTTCTCAACAGTATGATCTAAGTACATACAGTAATTTGACACTCGATTTTAGCTACTATGCGCAGGGAACAGAAGTAGGAGATGATTTCTTTTTTGAAGTATCTACAGATGGAGGGTCAAGCTTTAGCATCATAGAAACTTGGGTGAGAGGTACAGATTTCAATAATGAAAGTAGAGAGTTTGAGAATATAACCTTTGCAGGTCCATTCTCTAACCAAACAGTGTTTAGATTTAGAAATGATATGACCAATAATGGAGACAGAGTCTTCATAGATAATATTTTAATCGATGGATGTACGACTAATACGGTTGCACCATTGGTAGCGTCTACACCAGAGTCAAATACAATTGATGTTGAGTTGACAGAAGCAGAAGAGGAAGTGTTAGCAAGTGGCGGAACATTGCCAATTACCTTGACAAACGCTAAGGACTTAGAAATATATCCTAATCCTGTCAGTGAGACATTAAATATTATTGGCTTGGATGCTACTCTTAAATATGAGATCCTCAATTTGAATGGGGCAGTGATCAATACTGGAACTACAGATGGAAATATTGGGCTGCAAAATTTACAAAGCGGCGCGTATATCCTTAGAACTAGTGATGGACGAATTGCAAGATTTATTAAAATCTAATACTAGAAATTAAGGCCATTCTGAAAATTGCAAAACTAAAAATGCTTCCCTTGGAAGTGTTTTTAGTTTTGTGCTTTTTAGGGGGCAATATATATTAACGTAAAAAAGCAGTCCTAAAAAGGACTGCCTTTGTTCATTTGTCGGGAAGACAGGATT
>CAYZUW010000011.1:0-22881 GCA_964481325.1 uncultured Saprospiraceae bacterium | reverse complement strand
TCGGGAAGACAGGATTTGAACCTGCGACCCCACGCCCCCCAGGCGTGTGCGCTACCGGACTGCGCTACATCCCGAAATAAGAATCGCAAATATACTAAAAGGAGCATCGGACTTTCTACTATAGAGAAGAAATATAGAATGCAAGATCAAACCCCGCAGTAAGGATAGTAGCCATACCCGCTTTTTCAGCGGGTAGTCCGTAGGACCGCGCGAACAGCAAGTGGCGAATAGCCTGACCTCGAGCGCTTTTCAGCGAGAGGGACTGCCCAAAATACTAAGCTCGCTTTGCTTATTTCACCTAAAACGCTGACTATCATAGACAAAGACCTGAGGGTTCGATTAAGGGCAAGATTTGAGTGAAATTTTAACAAAAAAATCAACCAATTCTTATTTAGATTAAGTCTAGTTAAGAATAAAGTTTATATATTGCGCTTGCTTTATAGCACACAAAATTCGAAAATGGAAGATATACTTAGAAAACCAATAGCCATTTTATTACCCTTAATGATACTTTGTTTTGCTTGCAGCGATGATGAAACTATAGATGATGATAATCCACTTAACAATCCACCAGGAGAATTTTTATCAAGTAATCTTGAGGCCTTAGGCAGTATAGATTTAGAGGCTTTTCAGGTACCCGATTCATATGAAATAACTGGAGCTTTTGCCCCTGGCGCATATAATGGACAGATAAGGAGGATAGCGCAACTACAAGAAATAGTTGACTCAACCAGAAATGAGCCTATATTTTGGGATATAGCCAATGCACTAGAAGTAGGCGGTCTATCTGATGTATTCCAGAGCCCAGCGGCCCAGAACACAGCGACTAGTAGCTCTGATATTCGTTCAAAAATTGATGAGTTAAATTTTGACAATGGAGATACTTCGGTAGCGGATGCCTTTGCGGATTTAGCAGATAGACTAGTGACTTCTAGCCAAGCTAACTTTACAGTTACTGCTAGTAATGGGGTAGCGGGTATGATTACTTCTGGAGACAAAAAGCGTCATGTCTCAGCCAATGGTTTGGAATTCGCTCAGATTCTTGAGAAGGGATTGTTTGGACCACTGTTTTACGATCAGACGGTAGATGATTATTTAAGACCCACTCAGGCAGGGGCTGAAAATGCGAGTGGTAACAATGAAGCTGCTGTTGATAATTATTCATCCAATGGTACGGATAGACAGCATAGATTTGATGAAGCATTTGGCTACTTTGGAGCGAACCCAGATACTTATCCTAATCCTGCAAATACTTCTACGGGAGATGGTTCCTTTATTGCCAACTATACATTTGATTTTAGCGACGAAACAGAAGCTGCTTTTGGGATAAATTTGGCTCAAGGTGCTATGGATGCTTTCATTATAGGAAGAGCAGCTTTAAAAGCAGGCGAGGGTTTCGGTCCTTCTGACGAATCAACCAATGAAGCGGTTTATGATGCTGCGAGAGCAGATATAAAATTGTATATGGAAGCTGGCTTGGCTACAGCTGCATTTCATTACTTGAATAATGCTATTGCAGATATCACTGATGAAGATAAGATTCATCATATTTCAGAAGCGCTAGGATTTATTTATTCACTGCAATTCAATTCTGAAGGTCGTATTTCTCCAACGGAGGTACATAATACATTAATCGCTTTAGGCTGGCCTATTTCAGATGCTACCCTGGATGGAATTTATGACATCAATTTATGGGATATTACGGATGCGCAGTTAGAGGAGGCACGAAGTATTCTTGAGAATTCTTTTCCAGGTTTTAGTGATGTGCCATTTTAAAAAATAAAAACAGATGAGGAATAAACAGAATATACTTTTTTTCATTGGCCTTCTATTAATGAGTGTCTTAATAGTTGCATGCGAAGATGAGGAAGGTGGTTCAGAAGATGATATGGGCTTTGTCAATCTTTTGACGAACCAAGTAGATGAAGTGATTATTCCTAATATGACTGATTTTCAGTCTAGCATGAACACGCTATTAGGTTCTGCAAACACTTTTAGTCAGGACGTAAGTCAAGAAAATTTGACAACACTTATCATTGACTACCAAAATGCTTACTTGGATTATCAGGCAGCAGCAGTTCACAATTACTTTGCTACATCCAATCAGGCGCTCGTCACTACCTCGAATTTATACCCTGTGGATCTCGACCTTTTGGAAACTTTGATTGAAAACCAATCTTTTAATTTTAACACAACCGCTCAAGAGAGAGCAAATGGTTTTCCTGCTTTAGATTTTATGTTTTTTGGAAATGACAACACGCTTCAATATTTTCAGGAAGATGCTAATAGGATTAATTTTTTGCTTGCACTCGTTGGAAGTATAAAGGATAGATCTGATGTGTTGGTTGGTGAATGGACTGGAAATTTAAGAGGTAATTTTATAGAAAATGGGGGAACAGCACTTGGTAGTTCTATCAGTGTTCAACTAAACAATCATCTTATATATTTTGAGGAACATATCCGAGAAAATAAAGTAGGTATCCCCATAGGTCGATTAGGTCCTAATGACGATTTGATAGAAGCTGATGGTTCCAAAATAGAAGCATATTACCAATCTCTTGCGGAGGGTGATGATAGATTTACACTAGAGTTGTTACGTGCTGCAGTGGAGGAAGTGGAGGATTTATACTTAGGTTCAACATCGAATGGGGCGGATGGACAAGGATATGATGACTTAGTAATAGAATTTTCTGATTCAAGTATTGATTCTGATATTAAGGCACAATTCAATTCCATTTATAGTACTATCGATTCCAGAACTACAATATCTGGTGATGAGTCTTTATACAATGCTTTACAGGAAATAGTAACTCTTTATAAATCTGATTTGTTCTCTGTGCTGAATGTTCAAGATGCAGATGGGTCAAATGATGGAGACTAGATTTAGAAATTATTTGACAAGAATTGACAATAATTTAAAAGAGCTAAAAAATCGTTATGGAGCTTTGCTCTATTAAATTAAATGTAAAGGCACCAAAGGTGTCTTTTTTATTGTAGAATGAAGAAGTCTTTTACATACCTGAATCAATTTCTATTCAAGGAGGTTTCCATAGCTCCGTTGGTGGTATTTAGAATGGTATTTGGAGGACTACTTTTTTATAGTACTTATCGAACCTATGAAAAAGGATGGATCAAAGAAATGTATATAGATCCATCTTACCACTTTTCGTTTTTTGAATGGCTTAGTCCTTTGAGAGGAAATGGTATGTACTGGATATATGCATTGTTGGCGCTTACATCGATTTGTATAGTTTTAGGATTGTTTTACCGTCTGAGTACTATTAGCTTTTTTGTTTTGTTTACTTATTGTGAACTCATAGATAAAACCTATTATCTCAATCATTATTACCTTGTTTCCATTCTTGTTTTTTGGATGATATGGATACCTGCTCATCGTTGTTTTTCCATTGATACATTGTTATTTCCTAAAATAAAATCCACTTCATGCTATCTATGGCATATTGTTGTTTTTAAGATACAACTGTCGATGGTTTACTTTTTTGCGGGAATAGCAAAGATCAATACGGATTGGTTGTTTAATGCACAACCCATGGCCACGTGGCTACCTGGATTATATGAGATTCCGCTATTAGGAAAAATAGTACATCATAAAGAATTGGCCTTCCTGTTTAGTTGGATAGGTTGCCTTTACGATACCTCTATTTGGATTTTCTTATGGTTTAAAAGAAGTAGAGCTTTTGCTTACTTATGCGTTATTATATTTCATATACTTACAGCAATTCTTTTTCCTAGAATTGGGATGTTTCCGTATATCATGATTACTGCGACGCTCATTTTTTTCTCTGCTGAGTGGCACGAACGTATATTAAAGTTGTTGAATGTACATCTCCAAAAAGGAGAGGTATTACTTTCTAGCACCTCATTCCAAATTAACAAATCTCTTATTTCGGGGGCATTATTAGTTTATTTTATTGTGCAATTATTTCTCCCCATTCGATACCTACAATATCCGGGAAATTTATTTTGGCATGAACAAGGATACCGGTTTAGTTGGCGGGTAATGCTCATGGAAAAAAATGGTCTTACGAACATAATATTGAAAGATCCAGTAAAGAATGAAAGGAAAGAAGTAGATCAAAATCTCTATCTTACGCCCTTTCAGAAACAACAGATGCGAACACAGCCAGATATGCTCATACAATTTGCGAATCATCTTGGAGATGAGTTTTTTAGCAAAAATGGGTATGCTCCAGAAGTGTATATAAAAAGTCGCGTTTCATTAAATGGAAGAAGAAGTCAGGTCTTTACAAATGATACATTGAACTTGGTAGGGGTGGATAAGCCTTTGAAAAGTGGATTTATTTTACCTTTTAAGGATAAGTTGAAATGAAAAAGATATCTATATTTATTTTTTCTATTCTTTTCTTTTGCACGCTGGCTTTGCAAGGGCAAAGTCAGACTTCCCTTTCTGGTAAAGTGGTGGACCAAAACCAAAAACCAATATCGGATGTCTTAGTGCAAGTATTGAATACGGACGATATAACAGTTACTAAATCAGACGGCGCATTTTCTTTAGCCTTAGATTCTAATGAATCTTATACCATTACTTTTAAACATTTGAATAGTGATTTACTTTCAAAAGATATTTATCTAGCTAGAGATACCAATATCCAAATTGAGTTGACCATTATCAGTAGCCATCTTCCAGAGATCCTTGTAAAATCAGATGCGGATGCATTTGGAATACGACAATTGCGATCTGTAGAAGCTGGTGGTATCTATGAAGGTAAAAAATCAGAAGTTATAGATCTTGAGAAATTGATTTCTAATAAAGCAGGTAATAATGCGCGCCAAGCTTTTGCAAAAGTTCCCAGTCTAAATATATGGGAAAGTGATAATGCAGGTCTTCAATTGGATATCGGTGGAAGAGGACTTAGTCCCAGAAGAAGTACTAATTTTAATATTAGACAAAATGGCTATGATATTAGTGCAGATGCGCTAGGCTATCCAGAAAGCTATTATACACCACCATTACAAGCAGTAAAACAAATTGAAATAGTAAGAGGTGCTGGAGCCTTGCAATATGGAAGCCAATTTGGAGGCTTAGTAAATTTTAAAATTAAGGAAGGAAATTCTGAAAAGCCTTTAAATATAGAAAGTGAAAACAGCTATGGTGCTTTTAATTTTCTCAATTCTTTTAATAGTATTCATGGGCAAGTTGGTAAGTTTAATTACTACACTTACTTTCAATATAAACGTGGAGATGGATGGAGAGATAATTCTAATTTCGAGCAATATGCAGCGGGGGGATATTTCAAATATAAAGTCTCGGATAAATTGCAGTTAGGCTTGGACCTAACCTTTAGTCATTACTTAAGCAGACAACCTGGAGGACATACGGATGAAAGCTTTGCGCTTGATCCACAAAGTTCTAATCGAGAAAGAAATTGGTTTAGAGTGAATTGGAATCTTGCTGCTTTTCTAGTAGAGTACGATAATGCTAAGCGAATAAAGATTTTCAGTAGATCTTTTGGTCTTGCCGCTCAACGTACATCATTAGGCTTATTAGAAACACCTGATTTGCCAGATCCACTATCTAATCGTGATTTGCTAGATGGTGTATTTAGAAATTTAGGAAATGAAACTCGGTTTGTGTATAATTATCCAAGTAAAAATAATCTAGACCATACGCTTCTTGTAGGTACTAGAATCTACTCCGGCAATACCAATTTTAGCCAACAGTTTGGTACAACTGGGGCGGATGCAGATTTTACTAGAGTGGATACTGCGTTTCTAGAAAGAACAAAATCGGATTTTGAATTTCCAAATACAAACTTTGTTGTTTTCGCTGAAAAAATATTTAGATTATCCGATAAGGTAAGTCTAATCCCTGGAGCAAGATATGAGATTATAAATACGGAGTCAGACGGTGTATTTACTGTTAATCAAAGATTAAATAGTTTTGGAGATTTTATTGAAGGGTTTGAGGAAGAACGAAGTTCTTCAAACAGAAATGTATTTTTGTATGGGCTTGGACTTTCTAATAAGTTTAGTGAAAAATATGAACTCTATGCTAACGCGACTTCGAATTATAGAGCGATAAATTTTACAGATGTTCAAATCCAAACAAATACCCAAGTAGTTGATCCAAACATTCAAGACGAAAGTGGCTATAGCTTTGACCTTGGGATTCGTAAAAGAGATTTTTCGCCTTTCTATTTAGAAGCTGGTCTATTTTATATTTTGTATAATAATAGGATAGGGGAGGTAATAGACGATGGATTGCGTTTGCGAACCAATATTGGAGACGCAAGAATATTTGGAGCAGAGTTGTTTTTTGAAACTGACATATTTAAACTCCTGCGAAAAGAGGTGCCTCATAAGTTGAGTGTGTTTGTAAACGGGTCTGTTAATCGAGGCGTATATACGGATATTAATGACCGAGCTTTAGTAGGGGTTCGCTCTGGAAATAGTATAGAGGAGTTGCCAGATTATAATATTAAAGTAGGTTTGAACTATGGCTATGGTAAGTTTAAATCTTCTCTACAATCCACATTTATTGGCGAGCAATTTTCTGATGCTGCGAATACAAGGACTCCCGTTATAGGCGTATTTGGAGTCATACCTGCCTATCAAATATTTGACTTTTCTGCACAATATGAACTAAATCCAAGAATAGATATTTCGGTAAGCGTAAATAATTTATTTGACGCTGACTATTTTACTCGAAGAGCACCCGCATACCCAGGCCCAGGAATCATACCTGGAAGTGGAAGAATTTGGAGTGTGTCTTTAAAGGTGAATTTTGTTGATTAACTCACCTTTTATAGTTCATCTTGAACTGGTTCTAATGAAGGATAAAATTCAACAAGTCTAGACTTTGCATCAAGCAAACCATCTTCTTGCATTCGCCAAAAATTTCCTCCAAGACCTAAATCAACATTCAATAAATTGTGCAATTGAGCTGCGGGAATTAATTTGCCTGGATTCATATTTAAAGCTCTAGCAAACATGTATGCAGCAGATACGGAATGTATTAGATCTCCTGTATTGCCTGCTTCTTGATTGACTATACTTCTGTTGATATAGTGTAAGCAAGTAGCTGCTGATAATAATTCGAGTTCACTTACCAATATAGCCCTGCTTTCATTTCTAGTGAGAGAATCATTTTCTACTATGGCATTCCTGCCATCTCTAAACGCATTCATGATTCTGTCGCTAATCCCTAAACTAGGGTCTACAACCTCAGCATAGGTACTCCAAAAATTAAGTTCTTCAATTCGACTTACTGGCCAATCAGAACCAAATTCTCCTGGTGCTTGAAAATATCCAAAAGCAATGTCCCAATTATGCTCCAACTCCGTATAATTCTCCCCAGGAACTAAAGAAATATTGTCCACTTCGTCTCCTACTAGATTTTCTGATAATAGAATGTTGAACATTTGATGTAGAAAGACGCTTCCCATAATTCCTTTTTCAATAAACTGACCTAGATCTTGCCCTATATTATTTAATATGACGGTGTTGCCTGTGGACTCTCTTGTTATAAACCCTGGCACCCCATTGGCCGCGTCATTTCCAGCCTTGCTTGCAATAGCTGCTTGTTCAAAAAAGTCTCCGAAGAAATCATCTTCAAGATCTACTGTGGATAAATTATTCTCTAATTGAATGGAAGACATAAAATCAAACAAGCCGCCTCCGTTATTACCAGTATTTTCAAATCCTGCTCTAAAGATATTTGCTTCAACAATTACACCTTCATTCGCACTCTCTGCGTAAGCAGTAAGGCTAGTGAGCATATCAGCTAGTTCAGTTTGTTGAATATTATCAACACTGGAGCGCCCATCACGAGCAAATATATAACTAGTAGCATCCGTTTCGATAAAGGGTTCGAGTACGTCATCATCATCTTGACAAGAAAATTGGCATGCTAGCACTAAGAGGAAAAGGCATATGTATCTAGTTTTTAACATAAATCTCTTTTTATAAAAATTTTGCTCAAATAAATAGTTAGGGCGTAATCCCTTGATTAATACCATTTACATCTTCAAATGCAAATAGTATAACTTTTAGTTCTAAAAACTCAGGGAGTCATAGTATTTGATAAAACGGGTAGGATTTTAGTAAAAAGTTTTATTTTAAGGTAGGTTAACCTATAACGTACAGTTCAGCTAAATAATTCGTTTTATAGGAAAGAAAACCCTTCAATATGCTGGATTTTGTCTAAGAAAGCCTAGAATTCGTCTTTTATTAAAGAAAGGTAATGGCAGAATCGATATTGCTGACTACTTTTGCACTTCGATTAGTCAACTTAATTGAATATTAAGACTTTATTTATTATGAATAAAATACTTCCTATAACAATAACTTTCCTTCTCATTTTCTGCTTCAATATCCAAGCGCAGACAAGTGGGGAATCTACGCTTAGTGGATATATAAAGGATTTAGATTCAGGAGAAACCTTAATTGGGGCCTCTGTCTTTATTCCTAGTTTATCAGTTGGTACTACTTCCAACGAGTATGGATTTTACTCCTTGACGGTTCCTTCTGGCACTTACCAGGTAGAGTATTCTTATATTGGTTTTGATACCAAGACAGAAGAGATAAACCTTATATCCAACATAACCAAGGATATTGAGATGGGAGAGGATATCGCTCAACTGACGGAGATTGTGGTGACCTCGGAAGCGGAAGATAAAAATGTATCAGGCACCGAGATTTCGGTCAATAAATTAGACATCCGTACCATTACAAAGATACCCGCCTTATTGGGAGAAGTGGATGTGATCAGGAGTATACAATTATTGCCTGGTGTATCTACAGTGGGAGAAGGGGCTACAGGCTTTAATGTAAGAGGCGGAGGAGTTGATCAAAATTTGGTGCTTTTAGACGAGGCACCCGTATATAATTCATCTCACTTATTTGGCTTCTTTTCTGTTTTCAATCCTGATGCCGTAAAAGATGTAAAATTATTCAAAGGAGGAATACCTGCAAGATATGGTGGTAGACTTTCCTCTATACTAGATGTGAGAATGAAAGAGGGGAATAATAAGAAACCTGCCGTATCTGGTGGAATTGGATTTATATTTAGTCGCCTTGCGGTAGAGGCTCCCATTGTAAAAGATAAAGCCTCATTTATATTAGCAGGTCGAAGATCTTATATTGATGTCTTAGCAAGACCCTTATTGACAGATGATTTAGATGACACGGCACTCAATTTTTTTGACATTACTTTGAAAACTAACTATAAGATTAGTGAAAAGGATAGAATCTTTTTGTCTGGATATTTAGGAAGAGACAATTTTAGATTTGGAGAAAATGCAGGGTTTGACTGGGGAAATAGAACAGCCACTTTAAGATGGAATCACCTTTTTAATGATAAACTGTTTTCTAACTTTACGGCTTTCTTTAGTAACTATGATTATAGAATCATGTTTGGTTCAGACGACCAAGATAGTTTTGACTGGGACGCTGCCATTTTAAACTTGAGCCTCAAGGCAGACGTATCTTATTTTTTGAATCCAAAAAATTTAATCACTTTTGGAGGACAGGCTATCGAACATGAATTTAGACCTGGTAATGCAATTGGGGTTTCTCAAGGGGAATCAACAGAATTTTCAGTACCCTTTAAACACGCATTAGAAGCTGGAGTTTTTATTGAAAATGAACAGACTGTTAATAGTAAAATATCTCTCCAATATGGATTGCGACTTTCTTATTTCAATTATGTAGGGGACGGAGTAGCATATACATTTGCAGAAACAGAACCTGGAGAAAGAAAAGAATTAGTTAGCGTTTCTGAACCATTTGATAGATGGGAAAGCATCGAAGATTATTTAAACCTTGAGCCTCGTGCTTCTATTAAATACCAACTCAATTCAACTTCTTCATTAAAATTAGGGTATAACAGAATCGCTCAGTATCTACACTTGATTTCCAATAGTACGGCCGCTTCGCCACTCGATGTGTGGTTGCCAAGCACCAATAATCTAAAACCTCAAATCGCTAACCAAATCGCTTTGGGATACTTCAAAAATTTCAGAAACAATGAATACGTAACATCCGCAGAAATTTATTACAAAGATTTTGAAAATCAACTAGACTTTATTGATGGGGCAGACCTTTTTGTCAATCCCTTGATAGAAGCGGAATTGTTGGCTGGGGATGGTAGAGCTTTTGGTCTAGAGGTACAAGTAGAAAAGAAAAAAGGAAAATTTACGGGATGGATCAGTTATACTTTAGCAAGGTCAGAAAGATTGATAGAAGGTATAAATAACGGAGAATGGTTTCCAAATCGTTTTGACCAAACTCATAATCTATCTACCACTTTATTTTATGAATTAAATGATCGATGGACTTTTTCTACCAATTTTGTTTACAACACAGGAACGCCTGCGACTTTCCCTACAGGCCGTATAGAACAACAAGGCTTTATTATACCTGAGGTGTCCAATGATGTAAGAAATAATGTCAGAATTCCTGATTTTCATAGACTAGATGTGTCCGCTACATTTAGAGGCAAAAAATATAAAGAAAAGAAGCTCAAAGGGGAGTGGGTTTTCTCAGCCTATAATGTATACAATAGAAGAAATCCATTTTCGATATTTTTTGAACAAGATGGGAATAGAACCGCTAGTGGTGACCCTATCAGAACCGAAGCTATCAGATTGTCTGTAGTAGGTTCTGTCATTCCTTCTGTAGCATACAATTTCAAATTCTAAATCAAGCTCCATGACTTATAAAAATATTTTTGTTATTTTTCTTTTTGCATTGGTATTCTTTACATGTGAAGATCAAATCGAGGTGGAGTTATCGCCCACCAATGGACAAGTCAATATTGACGCTTGGATTAATAATAAAGCAGAGCCCCAAATTATTAGGCTTAGAAGAGTGAGTGCTTTTTTTGACTCGAGTCCGTCTCCTGTTATCAGTGGAGCCTCTGTAATGGTTTTTGATGATACTGGACAAGAATTTCTTTTCGAGGAAGATGGCAGTACTGGAAATTATATTTGGACGCCAGCCTTGGGAGAAATATTGGGAGAAGTAGGGACAGAGTTTGCTTTAAATATTGATATAGAAGGTAAGCAGTATGTATCTGCTTCCACGATGAATCGAATCATGCCGATAGATAGTTTGATTACCGAATTTCAAGAAGAAGAACTCGGCATGGTCGAAGGTATTTATGGGGAAGTTTTCGCTAGAGACTTCGTTGGATCCGGCGATACGTATTGGATACAGACTTTCAAAAATGGTGAATTTTTAAATAAACCCTCTGAAATTTCTGTCGTTTTTGACGCGAGTTTTACCCCAGGTGGAAACGTGGACGGTGTTACCTTCATTGCTCCAATTAGATCTTCCGTCAATCGTGTTCCAGACCCTATGAATGAAGGATCAGAAGATACGAGTGATGTACCACCTTGGGATATTGGAGATAGTATCCGTGTAGAGATTCATTCTTTAAATATTCCAGCTTTCTTTTTCCTAGAGCAAGCACAAACGCAAGCAACACTTGGCGACGCCGGTATTTTTGCAGAGCCACCTTCTAACGTCCCCACTAATATTATTCCGCTAAATGCAGAAACTCCGTCTGATGAAGCTGTTGGTTTTTTCAATGTTGCTGCCGTCTCCAGTGAAGGACATATTGTAGAGTAAGGAATTTAGTTTAAAGTTGAAAGTGGATAATTAGTTATAAGTGGGCCAAAAATAAACGAATAAACAAATCAACAAAGCGTAGAATGGCGGGAGGGCAAAAATCTCTTCGCACCTGACGCTATCGCGTCAATCCTTACCATCCCTCTCGCAAAAATTCATATCTTACAAACAAAAAATTGAGTCGAAATTCTTTTTTATTCATCATTATATTGGCGAGCATATTTATTTGTACCGCATGCAGTACGACTTCAGAACAAGGAAGTTCAACAGAGTTCAATTTGGACGAAAACCCTTTCTTGCGAAAGCGAATAGGAAACGTAGATTCCATATTGGAATTTAATTCTATGTTGTTATCTATGTACCAAGATAGCAAAGGAGTTTTTTGGTTTGGATCATGGTGTGATGGAATGTGTAAATATGACCCTGCTGAGACCTTTCCTACAGGCGCTAAAAAGTTTACCTACTATAATACTGCAAATGGCGTCCCTGGTAAAGAAATCATTGAATTCAATAGCCGGAAAGTGCCAAGAGGAAATGCCGTAAGAGATATTCAAGAAGACCCAGCTCAAAATATTATTTTCACTACACTATCAGGAGTGACCAAATTCGACGGCAAACGTTTTACTCAAATTCACACAGTAGGAAAAAAAGAAGAACTTTCTCAAAGCCTAGGTTATGTAAATGGAGATTGGACTCGAGAACACAAAAGCTTGTGGTACGGAAATATTTCTACCAATGGAGTATACAAATTCGAGAACGATACCCTTAGACAATTTACCTTTCCAGAGCCCATCGAATACAGCTCTGGATTTGATAGTCAATACGCGATGTATAGTCATACAAGGGATAGCTATGGAAATCTATGGTTCGGCACCGAAGCAGGGGGTGTCATGCGATACAATAAAGAAGGGCTTACCTGTATCAATCAGGATGCCGAAAAAGGAATTGTTCGTTGTATCTTTCAAGATGCTACTGGTTTAGTTTGGATAAGCAATGTTTTAGAAGGCGTATATACTTACGACTATGAAGCAATGAGAAGAGGAGAAGAACCCTTCACTTGTTTTACCAAAAAAATGGGATTTCATACCCTTAGTGAAGTTCGGAATAAAAATCTAGATAAGGTCAAAATGTTTGACAGCGTCCAATCCATCGCTCAGGAAGATTCTGGAGTCATGTGGTTCGGTACCTTTGGTAACGGGCTATGGCGGTATGATGCACGCCAATCACCTGATCTTGCTTTTGAACATTTTACCAAGGGTAATGGCATAGCAAGTAACACCGTCAAATCCATCCTCAAAGACAAGAATGGACAACTCTGGTTTGGGATAGGAGAAGATCTTGCTCACGTATATCATTATGATGAGAAGGAATTTAAAAGGATTGATTGAAATAGGTTATACTAAGCGGAAAGTAGCTTGGGACTTTTCTACTACGCATCACTTTGTTCATCGCCTTGATATTGACCTAAATGAAATCACATAAATTATCCCAAACCAATTTCCGTTGAGTATAATAAAAAAAAGTATTGTTACATTTCAACTATTGCACATTGAGAATTGAATTAATTTAATACCTCTTCCAAATAATGCTCTTTAATTCCAAAGCTTGATTTAAGCGCGTCAATTTCATTCTGAATTTTCTCTTTGTCCACTTTGCCATTATGCTTGATGGCGGTAATCATCAGGTTTTTACCAGTATGTTCTGAAGAGATAAACTCAAAGATATGCGTCTTATAGCCATTCAATTCTAAGATAAGGGCACGGATAGTATCTGTTAGTAATTCGGCTTGTCTTTCTTTTAAGATTCCAAATTGAGTGATAGAGGAGATAGTAGGGACATCTTTCATTGCTTTACGCACTTGCCTGTGGCAGCATGGAGCGCACATGATTAGGGAGGCATCTGCTTGTATCCCTTTTAAGATGGCGTCATCTGTAGCTGTGTCGCAGGCATGTAAAGCGAGGAGCATATCTACGGATTGGAGCTTGGTTTCTTCTATAGTCCCTTGCTCGAATGTGAGTTGATCAAATTTAACGTCTGTTGCAATATTGTTGCAGATCTCTACCAGTTCACTTTTCATTTCTATGCCACGCAAAACAATACTCTTCTTCTGTGTATTTGTCAAATAGTCATAAAGTGCAAAGGTAAGGTAACCTTTTCCAGAGCCCATATCTACAATGTGCATAGGGTCAATTTTATCAAGGCTATCGTTTTTGCGTAAAATGCTATCAAAAATTTCAACGAATTTGTTAATCTGCTTTAGTTTATCTCCTTTGTCTTTTTGTACATTCCCTTTTTGATTTAGAATGCCGAGTGCTTTTAGATAATTATTTTCTGCAAGTAAACTTTTTTTCTGCTTATCATGATCACGAGTAGCTTTGATGCTTCCATCTTGCTTCTGCTTTTTTAGATTGTATTTTCTATTCTCTAGTTTTTCCATAGAGATATGATATTGCTCTGTGAATAAGTTAGCAATAACAAAATCTGTCTGTAGAAGCTGAATAATTTTATCTCCTCCTTCCTCAAGCGTGAGGTTTTTGGTGATATCCTTAGTGGCATGTCGGTACACAAATGAGAAATTTCTTTTTTCTTTAATCAATACCATACGGATGATGATTTTCTTTACTTCAGCACTAGGTTCTATAGGCTTGCTGAGTGTCAGTCTAGCAAAGCTATCTTCTTTGACACTAAGGAAAAAAGTACTCATAAAGGCTTCAAAATTATCCATGCCCGAAGGTAGTTAATTCTAAAATGATTTCAAGTCTCTTGAACTAAAACTCCATTCTGGTGTAGGTAGTTTATTTTGGATTTCGCTGACGTTATACCAAGGGCCATATACCATGATATTAATCTTTTGGATGATATGCATGCCTTGAAGAAAAGAGATGTAGCTAAGCGATAATGTTATGGCTATCTCTACCATAGGTTTCCCCAACTATCTGCCAGCATGTTATAAATAAGGCTGCTATGACAGGACCCAACACAAATCCACTCAGTCCAAACCATGTGATTCCGCCAAGGGTAGATATCAGGATTATGTAATCCGGCAGTCTGGTGTCATTTCCTACTAATCGAGGCCTGAGGACATTGTCCAGTAATCCAATCAATAAAGCACCTACCAGAATGATGACTATTCCTTGTACGTACTGACCTTGATACATATATAGAGCTGCAATTGGGCCCCAGATGATTATTCCACCTACTGGGAATAAACTGGCTAAAATCATTAGTGCCCCCCACAATACGGCCCCTTTGACACCAACTATCAAGAAGAGGATACCACCTAATACACCTTGTAGTATAGCTATAAGTAAGCTGCCTTTCACAGTAGCTTTGGTTACATTGGTAAATCGATTGAAAAGTCTATGTTCGATAGGATCCATAAGTGGAAAATTCTTTACAATTAATTTTCTGATCTCTTTCCCATCCCTTAAAAAGAAAAATAGAACATATAACATGATAACTATTTGTATCATGGAGTTAAAAATATTGGACGTGATCCCAAGGATTCGTTTACCAACTTCTCCTGACCCTTCTAATGCTGCGCTGCGTATCGCTGTTTCTATGCTCTCAAGGGTTATGCCTAATTTGGCTAGGTAGGGGCTGATCCAAAGCTGAAGACCTCCGAAGATTTCTCGCAATGAAATTTTTTCTTTTTCTAAATCATCAATTATTTGAATGGTTTCATTCGTGACGGCAGCTGATAATAAGGCAATTGGCAAAATAACAGCCATCAATATGCCGAAAAGGGTTAGACCTGCCGCAAGATTAACTTTTCCTTTCATCTTGGAGCGAATGAGAACATGGGTATCTGTAAAAAGTATATTTAATACGACGGCCCAAAATATACCTAAGCTAAATTCTTTAATAAGACCAAAAAATACAAAGCTGACAAAGAATACAAGCAGCAGAAATAGACGTTGAGAAAGGTTTTCTTTATTTAATTTCAATTTGGTTTAGTTAATTGTTGAGGCTCAATATACTTGTAAAATATTGATTTTAGCAAAAAAATTGAAATTTAGATTAACTGCTTAATATAGATGATGATGGTTATACACAATAGTACAAATGTCCTAATACACTTACTGTCGAGTATAGTGCGGATGATATATAAGCTATACCAATTGTATCAAGAGAATTGTAGATTTCTGTAGAAACTTTTAGTTAACTATAAAAGCCTTTGCGAAATTGATATCGTCTTCATCTCGATAGCTGACCCAATAAATACCACTACTAAATTGGCTGGTATTTAAAGTGAATTGTTTTTGATTTCTTCCTGTTTGTAAATGCAGCAAGCTTTGCCCCGTGCTGTTGTATACATCAATGAAGCCACTTGCATTTATCTGAAATAATTCAATATTGACTTCTGAATTTTTTCCAACAGGATTTGGATAAATTATCATGTCTTTATCAGACAGATTAGACTGAAAAACCGAGGTGAAATGTCCTACACAATGGCAGTAATCGTTATAGCGATCATTGACTGTATAGTCATTTTCATCATTGCATCTTTCACCAATCAGGTCGCCTGTACAATCATCATCAGGTTGAGTATAACAAGGAACCCCTTTCAACTTGTCTGTGATAATTTTCATAAATTCTGTAGGTTTATAAACATCGGCATTAGGCTGGTCTCTCCAATGAGGTTCTATCATATTCATAGTATTACCATCACCATTCCATGCCCAGCCAAAGAGAGGCCAATCGTTTGCAAAACAATTGTCGATAATCGTACACCAATCCGCTCCACCAGTGGGAGTATCGCAAAATTCTCCAACCATGCAGTCGGCACCAGTAGCATCAAGATAAGCAAGATCTTCATGAGAAAGCCAACGCTTTTGCTCTATATTAAAAGCGCTCGTATAGACATGGATGGAATAAATTATATGTTGATCCTCAAAAAGGGGGTAGGCATCAGCAGCTATTTTTGTAGCTTGTCCCCACCCAGGAACATCTACGATTATTTTGTCAGAATGAAATGACCTGATGATCTCAATCGCTTCATTGTATGCAGAGGCATAATCTTGAACACTTATTGCGTGACTGCCCCATTCGTTCATGAGATTGATAATGATAGGACCAGAACTAGATAAATTTTCATAGTGATCCTCCCACCATATGGCAGCATCTATTAAGTCTTGCCTGTTATCAGATCCTAGTTTTGTAGCGTCGTGATAGGTTGCAATTACTTGATATCCATTTTCATGAGCTTCTCTAATCCAATGTATGGCTCTATGCGCTAGTGCAGGTTCTATTTCAATTCGCAAGGCCTCTATTTCAGGATATTCTTTCATAAGATCCCAAGCTATATTCACATCTCCATCATTGTAATAGGAAGCTTGAATATTAACACCATTTTTTATTTGGGCAGTTTGGGAAAAGATAGGGCTGGCAAACAACAAAACTGCATACAAAAGAAGCCATTTGATGCTGTAAGTATTAATATGTTGTTTTGGTGTTGGCAAAGGTAAAATTTAAGTTAATTATCAAATTCTATCCACGTACTATGATAACCAATTTAATCAAATAAAAGTTAGGAAGTTCTTTTATATTACTTAAAAATGAGTCAAAACGGACATTTATTGGGTGGTTTAACAAAAAAATAATATAAAAATCGTCAATTACCAGCGGATTTTTCGATTTTATACTGAATTACAATAATCTCGTTTTTTGTGATAAGGATGGTAAGGAATCGTACTTGTCGAGACTGTAGAGAAACGAAAGTCGAGATAAGTGCGATGTGTTCCATCTATCTTTTCCTGATAGATGGTGTACCGAAGCGATAGCGAAGTCCTGGACAGCCTGGGTCCTGTGCGTAGGGGAGTGGGCGGCTAAAAGGACATCACCCTCAACAAAAGTTTGGAAAAATATTGTTGTATAGAAATGATTTTACTCGATGATGTTTGTCACCATGTTTACTATTTTTTCTGCTTGGGTATACCCATTTGAAATCAAAGTGTACTTGCCATTATTTACTAATACCATACTTGGAAATCCTCGTATCCCCATTTGTTGTGATTCTAGGAAGTCCTGTTTAGTCAATGATTTCATATCATCTGAATGAAAAGCCTTGTCGAATGCGTCCCTATTGATGCCGTACTTATCTAGTAAATCGTAATAGTTTTTGGAGATGTGTGTATGCACATTTTGCGCATAAAACATCTTTTGCACATCTTTAAAGAAGTCAAACTCCGATTCGGGTTGGAGATGTCTTACCACTAGAACAGCCCTACTAGGTGGCTCCGTGTCGTATATAAATTCTGGGTCATCTAGGATAGCGTGGTCAAATGGTTGATTGCTTGCTGTATGGACATGTTCCCAATGTTCTTTAAGAAAATCTTTCATGCCATCTATGTGTTCAGTATTGTAAGGACGTAAACCGCCCATAAGAAGCTTCATCTCTACCTTGCTCTCTAGTTGCTTTAATGCTTTGCTGAGTTCTGGTGCGAAACCATAGCACCAAGAGCACATAGGGTCACCGATATAAATAAGAGTTGGTTTTTCTTGAGCCATACTGATGGTTTGAAAGAATAGAAAGCTTGAAATAAATAATAATCTAATCATTTTAATTTGATTACGACAACTCCAATAGTGGAAGACCGTCTACTAATAATAGACAGTCTCTATCATAACATAATAAGTCTTAAATTGTGTCTACTTTATAAATGTAGTACTCAAAAAGAAGTCTGCATTTTCTACAAAGACACGATATTTGCCCGAAGGTAAATTTTCGGTATTGTAGTATAGGGTAGGGGAAGTCCCTACTGCAGCATGCGCTGATCCATTATATACTTCTCTTCCTGCATTGTCAACAATCTTGTAATAGATGTTTGGCTCCTTTATTTTATCTGAAAATACAAGACCAATAAAACCATCAGCTGGATTCAGATATGAAGCAGATATTAATCTGGCAACATTCGCATTGTTATCGAG
Source organism: uncultured Saprospiraceae bacterium (assembly GCA_964481325.1). GTDB lineage: Bacteria > Bacteroidota > Bacteroidia > Chitinophagales > Saprospiraceae > JALZVN01. Next base: position 4,338 of record CAYZUW010000011.1, on the reverse strand, counting down.
CCGCTCAGCAGTATCATTTTTTGGGGATGGAGTAGGCGACTTTATCGTGAACGTGTCATTATGCGGGGTATAACTTATATGCTCGTTTGAAATTTGAGCTGAAATGGTCATCGTAAAAAAACATAACGCTAAAGCGTAGAGTGTTTGTTTAAACTGGTTCATAACTTTTTTTTTGGATTACGAATTTGTTATTTATGGTTTAGACGGTCTTTTTTGTATAAAGAACAATTTTTATAGATAATTTCTTTTAAATTAGGAAAATAATCCATAAATTAATACATTATGTCGAGAAAGCGTCAATAAGCATACGATTATTTTGTTTTCAATGACGAAAAATGCATCGCGTTCTCCTTTATAACGTAATAAAATTACAATACGAGGCCTAAAGTCTTTATTTTTTTAGCAGAACAATAAACCACCCCCTATGCAGAATAGAACAATTTTCGTTGATTCCATTTCGTATGATTCGGGTTTGTACTTTCTTAAAGAGAAGTTTTCTATGAAAATTTATAGTATAACGAGCGATCAATTAGTGAGCAAATTCAAATCGGGACATATCAAAGTAGACTTTTTAAATAATTTTAACTAGATCCTTATTAAGTAATTTTTGACTAGAGAGTTAACCCATTTCACTAGCTTTATTTTTCGAAACTATTTCTATTTATAATCTTTTTTTGAATTTAACTGTTTACCAAAGCAGATAAACCTAAATTCAATATGAAGATTTTCTCTTTTTTGCTTTTTGTTCTTATGACTACTCCTGTGCTTGCGAATTCGTATGCGCATATAGATAGGGTATACCAAAATGTCGAACCTGTTGCATCAATAAATCCACATGTAGCACTTTCCATGGAATTGCTTGAATCTATTAAAAAGCATGACACTAATCAGACAGATAAGGTGTTGAAGCAAATTGCAGAAATCCCATTTGATGAATTGGTTAACTCTTTGGATACTAAACAAAAGAAACTTGCTTTCTGGATGAATATTTATAATGCCTTTGTTCAAATTGAGCTCATTGCTGACCCAAAACTGTTTGAGAATAAAGGGCCTTTTTATAGTGATAAGAGACATTGGGTAGCAGGCTTAAACTTAAGTTATGACAATATTGAGCATGGTATAATTCGCAATTCAAGAGCGAAATATTCACTTGGATATTTTAAAAGATTAGGTGTGAAAAAATGGGAGAGACGCCTACGTAATAAAGACATCGATGGTCGCGTACACTTTGCTTTGAATTGTGGCGCCATAAGTTGTCCTCCTGTTGCAGTTTATAACGATCTAGAGATTGAAGAACAACTAGATAAGGTGAATAGAATATACCTAAAAGAAAACACTACTATCGAAGGAAAAAACTTAAATACAACGCCTTTGTTTTCATGGTTTCGTGGTGACTTTGGGGGCAAAAAAGAAGTAAAGAAATTTCTCATGCAGTATGAGGCTATCCCAAAAGATAAGACTAAGTACAACTTGAAATTTAATCCCTACGATTGGACTTTATTGACTGAAAATTATATCGATCTTTGAGTCTACTCCGAGAACCAGTGGATTGAAAAAAGAGAATAATTTACAATAGAGGAAATATAGGGTTCCATTATCCCTCAGAGCGGGCTAATCTTTAGTTTCTTCTTATAGCGCAGATCCATTCACAGCACTTATTCTTTCTTGTGCCAATTCCAATGCTTTCTGTAGTTGAGACGCTCTATCCAGATTTGAGTTATCTAATAGTATAGCATCATCTGCTTGGCTAAGTGGGCTATCTTCACGTGTGCTGTCTATATAGTCTCTGTCCCGAAGGTTGGCCTTGATATCATCTAGATTAGTCTCTATCCCTTTGGCGAGCAGCTCTTGATGTCTTCTATCAGCTCTGATGTCGATCTCGGCGGTGACAAATATTTTGAGTTCTGCTTCAGGAAATACTACTGTACTAATATCTCTTCCATCCATGACTACGCCCTTGTCTCTCCCTAAAGATTGTTGTTGCGCCACCAGTTTTTGTCGGACGGAAGATATAATAGCTAAGTGACTTACGGCTCTTGCGACTCTCATCTCTCTAATGCGATTCTCTACATTGACCCCGTTGAGACATGTTATTGCTTTGCCATCTTGATATTCGAAACTAATATCTAGTTTATCCAAGTTTTTCGTTACGGAATCGTGGTCTTGTATATCTATATTGCTGTCTAAAAAGTACAAGGTAGCGGCTCTATACATTGCTCCAGAGTCAATATACTTGTAGCCTAGCTTTATTGCAATGTCTTTTGCTAACGTACTTTTGCCACAGGAAGAATAGCCGTCTATAGCTATATTAATTTTTTTCAAGATGTGTATTATACTTTACTTCAAAATTAATAATTTCTAAGGTAAGCTATCAATGGTTCGGTAATAAATTTTAAATCGCTGACAACCAGAATATTTTAACTACTTGTATAAATCTTCTAATCGCCTGACAATCAGGTGTTTACTCCTTGTATATATACGATTTCCCAATAGTTACCAAAGCATTCAGCTATAGGCGTTTTGGCTTATTTTAATTTGGAAAGCACCATATCCCATAATCTTTCTAAAGGGATTATTTCTAGTTCTGAGTTAAGACCTCGATAAAGAAACTTGCTCTCTGAGAGTTTATCTAGGTATTTTTGAGTATTTGAGATCTTTTCCACCTGAAAATTGGCCTTACTTAACTGCTGCAACAAACGAATAAATTGATTTATTCTATGGTATTCTTCCTTTTTGAGCTGGCGGTTTGAATAATTTTTCAACCGGTCAATTCGCTCTTCTGCAGAAGTAAAGCTCTTTTTTTCAATGAAAAAGAGAACTTGTGCGACAACCATCAATACTGTAAAAATTCGTTGGTCTTTCGGGTATAGTATAGGATCTGCTAAAAATCTAGACAGTCTGAATGCTTTTCTTCGCTGAGATTCTAAGACAGTATTACCCTTTCCTTGGCTTTCAATAATATAGTTGAGATAGATATCGTAGATATTCCATTTCTCTCTTATTTCTGCATTTTGTTTCTTGAATTTTGAGTTAGAAACAGCATCATTGAATATCGCAATCGCATTTACATAATTATCAGAATGGAAAGCAAGAAGTAAGTAGTATTCCATGAATTGAAACCATGTGTCGCTTCCTTTTGGAAAAGACTGTAAGCATTTTTCAGCGTTTACTTTTCCATTTTTCCAATCCTTCAAGTGCAAATATGCAGACATCTTTTTGAGTTGGAATATGGCCATTTTATCCCTTCTGTAATAGGTCGGATTTTCTTCAATATAATTCTCAGCCTTGTTACAAACCTCTAGCATAGAGGTAAAGTCGTGTAGCATTTGATAACGATATGCCCAGACTAAATACATATTATATACTATCACTGGCGATTCATATACTTCAGATAGACCTACCAAAGCATCGCAGTACGTATCAATTTTCTCACGAAGATTTTGATTTTTAGAAGGAGGCTTAAGGTAATTCATGATCACACGCTGATATAGTTCTTCAGAACGTATCTCGGCTTCTAGAATGTTCGCAAATTGTTTTACATGACCATCATAGATTTCATAGCTTTTCTCATCTCCTTCATTAGCAGCATGCTCTCTAAGAATTCTTGCGCAATTCACAATAACGTCTGCGAACTTAAATTTTAAGGCTGTGCTGAGTATATGTTTGGCTAAAGAGGAAGCCGTTAAGGTGGCATTATTTGACAAAAGTATTTTTACCAGTGTCCATTCTTTGTTACTTGAGAAATAGGCTCTTTCGTAGTTACTAGTAGATGGAAGATTAATGTCTAGGAAAAATAATGTGTTTAACAGCCTTTTTCTAAATCTTGATTTCAGCTGCCTGTATTTGTCATCGGTAGGGCTACAATCATACAAAGCAGAGGCAGCATCTCTATCATTTTTAAATTTGCCGAGCATCAATGATTCGTAGAAGTCATTGAATTTGCTGTTTTTATTTTTCAGAGAATGGTCATCAAAAATTTCTATTTTTCTAACCTTCTTTTTGGTTACAATCTTTGATATTTCTATCAGATTTTTCATTCTAGGGTGTAGTTGTTAATTTCAAATTATAGTCTAGTCAATAAGAAGAATTATAAGGTGTTTTTAATGTCACAAAAAACGTTATATAACTAGTACGCCTTTTTTCTATAAAGAGGTACTAGAATTATAGAATTTTTATAATTCTTTTTAGCCCTTTTAACCTATAGTGTGTCTGACCACAGTATGATAAGGTGTTTTTTGTTTATTTGTAAGGAGTAGTATTGTAAACGCGAAATATGCTCGCAGGCCTCAAATGTATATAATTTTTTTTGCATATTAAAAATAAGTGTAAAAAATGTGT